>JACXUD010000277.1 GCA_014764025.1 Campylobacterota bacterium
TGCCTTGATAGGGTTTTAATCCGATCGCTTCGTTTTTGTAGCTGCATCCGCTCAAAAGTGCAAGTGCAATGATTGATGAGAGAAGAATTTTCATGTGACTCCTTTGTGTCTCTAATGTGATACAATTATAGTCACACTTTCACTAATGGCTCATGTACACAAGCACCATCAAGCTAGGCTTCATCCCCTTTTGGGTAAAATTCCGAAAAAATTTCAAAGGTAACGTTTTGTTTGATATAAAAAAATACGACAGATCGAATATGAAAAACGACATACTCTCGGGGCTTGTCGTTGCGGTCGCACTTGTACCCGAAGCCATCGCGTTTAGTTTCATCGCCGAAGTAAGCCCGATTGTCGGGCTCTATACGGCGTTTATATTGGGGCTTGTCACGGCGCTCATCGGCGGCAAACCGGGGATGATAAGCGGTGCGACGGGTGCGGTTGCGGTGGTGCTCATCGGCCTTACGCTCGAAGCCAACGCGCTTCTTAAAGCCCAAGGGCTTGTGGGCGAAGCGCTTGCGATGGGGGTATTGCACTATATTCTGCTTGCCACTATCCTTGCCGGAATCATCCAAATATCCATCGGTCTTGCCAAGCTCGGCAAGTTCATCCGCCTTGTGCCGCAGCCTGCCATGTACGGCTTTGTGAACGGCCTTGCCATCGTCATCGCAACGGCGCAGTTCAAATTCTTTGAGGGTCAAGGGGTGATGATGTACGCACTCGTATTGGTTACGATGCTTATCATGTATCTCCTGCCAAAACTCACCAAAGCGGTACCTTCGGGGCTTGTGGCGATCATCGCGATCACCCTTTTCGTCTATTTCAGCGGCGCCAATACCCTGCTTGTAGGGCAACTCGCAGACCTCAGCGCCTTAGCGGGCAAACTGCCGCACTTCATCTTCCCTGAATATATCTTCAGCCTTGATGCCATCGTTATGGTTCTTCCTTACGCCGTTATCGTGGCACTTGTGGGGCTTATAGAGTCGCTGCTCACACTTGCGGTTTTGGATGAGATGAGCGGCACGCGCGGCAGCGGCAACAAAGAGTGTATCGCACAAGGCAGCGGCAATATCGCCTGCGGGCTCTTTGGCGGTATGGCGGGGTGTGCGATGATCGGTCAGAGCATCATCAACTACACTTCGGGCGGTCTTGGCAGACTATCGAGCTTCGTGGCGGCGGTGGGGCTTTTGGTGCTTGTCGTTTCGCTTACAGACCTGCTCAACGTTATTCCCGTAGCTGTGCTTGTGGGCATCATGTTCATGGTGAGCATCGGGACGTTCGAGTGGTCGAGCTTCTCGCACCTCAAATATATGCCGCGCAGCGACGCCTTCGTGATGGTAGCCGTGACGATCATCACCGTCTTTGAGGATCTGGCAACCGCTGTAATATCGGGCGTTATCATCTCGGCACTCGTATTTGCGTGGAAACATGCCAAGATATATGCAAAAAGCTACTTTGAGGCGGACGGCACGAAGGTCTATGAGCTTGAAGGGCCGCTCTTTTTTGGAAGCGCCACGACATTTGCCGACAACTTCGACCCGCAGAATGACCCCGTGAAGGTGGTCATCGACTTCAAGAACACGCGTGTCATGGACTCGAGCGGCGTCGAAGCGATCGATGCCATCACCAAAAAGTACGAAGATGCGGGCAAACACCTGCTCTTACGACATCTCAGCAAGGATTGTAAAGCGATCTTAAAACAAGCAGGGCCGCACTGCTCGTACGAGATGGATGACCCGACCTACAAGGTGGCGATTAATTATTAATTTTATACGCGTGGGGGAAGTAATTCCCCCACTGCTACGTTAACACTAGGTTCTCTTCAGCAGAGGGCTCGCGCGACTAGTCGCTTTTATTTTTATACGCGTGGGGAAATGAATTCCCCATCGCTACGCTAACGCTGAGTTCCACTCGGCGTGGTGCCCGCGCGACT
>JACXUD010000278.1 GCA_014764025.1 Campylobacterota bacterium
GTGCATGACGGTATGGCGATCGTCTGCGAAGAGGTCTTTGCGCCGATCGTGAGCCTTGTGAAGGTGAAAGATTTTGAAGAGGCGTTGCCGAAGATGAACAACTCACCGTATGGCTTGCAGTTCTCGCTCTTCACCAATGACCTCAAACTCACGCAATACGCCATCGAGGAGCTCGATGCGGGCGGCATCGTCATCAACGATATGCCCACGCTTCGTTTTGATATCCAGCCCTACGGCGGCGTGAAGCTCAGCGGTGTCGGGCGCGAAGGGCCGCGCTTTGCCATCGAAGAGATGACCGAGATCAAAAGCGTTATCATCTGCTAATGCAAAAAAAGGCGATCGTCTCGGCGTGTCTGCTCGGCGAGTTCTGTCGTTATGACGGAAAGACCAAACAAGATAGCGCCGTATTAAATGCGCTTGATGGGTATGAGATCATCCCCTTTTGTCCCGAAGCGCCGCTCTTTGGCACGCCTAGAGAGCGGATCAGCGTAGTGCTCATAGATGGGCAGAAGCGCATCATCACCGATGAGACGAAAAAAGACGTCACAGAGGATTTGGCATGTGAAATCAAGCGTTTTATATCGCAGAATTCACATGCCGACTTGATTATCTTAAAATCCAAAAGCCCAAGCTGCGGGCTTGGAACGACTCCTATTTTGAATACTCAAAGAGAGATCACGGCATGTGAAAACGGTATTGCCGCCGATCTCTTTTTAAAACACTTTTCACATGCCAAAATAGTTGATGAGCTCTATCTCTGCTAATTTGGTCACACCTACCCATTTTCATTCAGATAAATAGATATTGTTATGATTTATTATTCCTTTAAGGATAGTCGTCTTATAATAGGTAATTAAAGTAGAACTTTAAAATCTTTTTGAGGAGTCTCCCAATGAAAAGTAGATTTTCAATAGTTGCAAGTTCCTTGCTCATTGGTTTGTCCCTAGTCTCAGTCGGTTGTGGGGGGCGGTAGCTCGTCTTCTACGCCGACGACACCAACAACCACGACAAGCGGTAGTGCTTCACTCAGCGGTACCATAGCTAGCAGCACCTCTTCGGTATCGGGTAGTTCAGCGCTTTTTGCGACGGCAGTTACACCGACATACGATGAGAGTGCGAGCGCTACGCTTGTCGTGGATCAAAACGGCGACGGCATCTACGGCGATAGCAAAGATGCCACCTACACCGCTCCAGTCGCTACAAACGGGGCTTTTGACTTCGGTACTATCACGGTGCCTGAGGGTTCTAGCTACAAAGCAAAGCTGACGGTCTCTAAAAGCGGTTATGCGCCTTATACAAAAATCATCACTCTTAACGATAAGCAAAACGTCTCTATCGTAGCCGATGCCGCTTCCGCACCGCTTCAAGTAGAGGTTGTAACCCTCCCTGCCGCGGGCTCTGCAGCGCGTCAAAGCAGCTTCTTGAAGCTCGGTGTGAAAAATAGCGAAGCGGGTGTGACGTCATATGCGAAAATCATGTCTCTCAGCGAGCTCAACGCAGAAGCGGCAGATCAGAGTTTCGGTGCAAACTCCGTCTCTGAGTCTGTTATCCCGTTAGCCGTATTCCCTGCGGGCGTAGAGGTGGTCAATGCACAGATGAAAGCGTTTGACCCTACAGACCCCGATGACAGTGCGAAGTTCCCAGGCGACTATAAAGGTGTTGGTAAAAACAGCGGTGCAAGTGCGACCGAAGAGCCGATGCAGCTTGTCTCCGTCGCCTTTGACCTGATCTCTCTTACCGACCAAAACGGTGATGATATTACGCTTGATAAGGCAAAATTAGCACCTTCAAAAATCAATCCTCAGGCGATAGACTGGAGTGCTTGTCTTCAGACAAAAACACGTTATGTAGGTGAGGCTCAAAAAAAGCTTATAGAAAAGTACGGCGATGATGACAATACGACAA
>JACXUD010000279.1 GCA_014764025.1 Campylobacterota bacterium
ATGTGCTGAGGCGTCGTTCCGCAGCATCCGCCCAAAAAGCTCACGCCGTCATACTTTAAAAAGTTCTCTTGGCGATCAGCAAACTCCTCGGGCCCCATCGGGTAATAGGTATAGCCGCCGCGGTTTTGCGGCAAGCCTGCATTGGCGTGTACGCTGATAGGTTTGTGCCACAGTTCGCTGAGGGTGCGCACGTGTTTCTCTACCTGCTCAGGGCCCGTTCCGCAGTTAAAACCAAGGCTGATAATGTCAAAAGGCTCTAGTATCGCACTGATCGTCGAAGCGTCCGTTCCGATGAGCATCGTGCCGCTGAGCTCGATCGTGACGCTCACCATGATCGGGATCTCGGTGCCGCGCTCTTTGTTCGCCGCTTCACATGCGTGCAGGGCCGCTTTTATCTGAAGCGGGTCTTGGCAGGTCTCTAGCAAGAAGATATCCACACCGCCGTCAATTAGCCCCAAACACATCTCGGTATAGCCCTCTAGCATCTCGTCATAGTGGATATGCCCGAGAGAAGGCAGTTTTGTTCCGGGACCTATCGAGCCAAGACAAAACCTTGGATGCTGCGGCGTAGAGTTATTTTCACATGCCGCTTTTACGAGTGCTGCACCCGCACGTGATAGCTCATAGGCACGATGGCCGATGTTATACTCATCCAAGACCCAGCTGAACGAACCGAACGTGTTGGTGGTGATGAGGTCTGCACCTGCGGTGAGATAGGCTTGAAATATCTCGTTTAAAACCTCCGGGCATGTGACGTTGAGGAGCTCGTTGCACCCCTCGTTGCCCTCCCAAGCCTCTGGCGGGATCTTCGCTTCGCGCTGCTGAAGCTGTGTCCCCATCGCGCCGTCAATGATGAGTGGGCGTTTTTTGATTGTTTGTAAAATATACTCTTTTGTAGTCATTATAGGGTCTCTTTGAGAGAAAAATAGTTTTATATTTTATCCTATATGAGCATAAGTGAGGCTTTGCCAAAAATTTTGGCATGTGAATTTAAAAGATATCTTTTTTAAGCTGCTTGACAATGCGTTTCATACTCTCCTGCCACGGCGCACTCTTATAGTCTTGTTGTATCTTGTAGTAGCACTCGCCTTTATAGTTGAGGGTCAGCCGTGAGTAGCCGTCAAAATCGGCACCCAAAGAGGCGGCGGTGGGATTGCTGCAGGCTTTGACCGAGTGGTGATAGGCCTCAAGGGTATAGTCGCACTCCTCTTGAATGAGCTTAGGCGGAAAGTGCTTTAAAAGCTCCTCTTTTACATCTGCTTGCAAAGCAGATATTTTCAGACACGAAGGAGGTTCTTTTTTGGGCGAGCAGAAGCTTGAATAGATCTCACTTTCACATGCCAAAAAGAGGAGCGGAAGCAAAAGGAGAAAAAGTGATTTTGGCATGTGAAACCTCTTTTTAAAACGAATTGTAGCGCTCAATTTTGAAATATGTTTGAATTTTTTTTGTGTTATAATGGGTCAAAAAGGAGTCTATCATGGTAAAAAAGATACTTGGTATTTCGATGGTAAGCGCTATGCTGCTGTTGAGCGGATGTGGGGAGAGTGACGGCGAGAGCGCTTTAGAGACGCAAAAACTGCTGGATGAGGGGAATTTTGCAGCCGTTATTGCTAAAGTTGAACCAACAGCAAGTACGGATGCGGATTATCTAGCTCTTGGAGCGGCTTATATGGGGAGAGCAGGCGTTGCACTGCCGCAGCTAATCGATGCGGTCATTAAGAGTGGCGATGATACGAGCGGTGATGATGCATTCGTTGTCTTTGTACAAAATATCAGCGATAAAACAAAAGCCAATAGTACGGCACTTAACGATTTGACGACGGCATCGAACTACTATAAAAAAGTTGTTGCAACTTGTTCGGGAGTGACACTAAGTGACAGCGCGAAAGACGTCTGCCTTTA
>JACXUD010000057.1 GCA_014764025.1 Campylobacterota bacterium
CCACGAGCCGCAGAGATAAGCGCATATTTATTCGCCGAAGCCATACCGCCAAGAAGCGGTCCATAAAGACCCACACCCATGATCCCTAGAATATAGAGAATACCGATGTTGATATCTGCAACGATAGGATGCACCGTATAACCCATCACTTCAAATTCAGGAAGGAATGGAATCGCAGCGGCAGCCATAAATGCAGTCGCTGCCGTGATGACCGGTGCGATCTTAAAGATTCTTGCTACGACACCGCTAGGAATAATGTCCTCTTTTGTAAAGAGTTTGATACCATCCGCAGCGATCTGCAAAAGACCATATGGCCCAACGTTCATTGGTCCAAGACGACGTTGCATAAACGCAAGCACCTTTCTCTCAAAGTAGGTACCAAGCCCTGCTAATGCAGAGAAGACAAGTAAGATAACGACAATCTTGATTATCGTTTCGATTAAGTATGCTGTATCCATATTTACACCTTTTGAATTGAAGCTGATGCAAAGCGGTAGCCGCTAAACAGAGCCTCTGCGTTGAGATTAGAATCAAATGTCGGAAGAACAAAGATCGATCCGGCTATTTTATTATCAGAGACGATTTGTGTCTTGATCTCGTTGTCTTTGTTTTTGATCACCACCGAGTCGCCCTCATTAAACTCTGATTGAGCCAAATACTCTGCACTCATATAGAGGCCGGCCTGCTCTTTGAGATTTGTCGCTTTATTTGTGAATTCGGAGAATTGGCGCACCGGGTTAGCCAGATAGATAATCTGACCCGTAAGCTCATTTTGAATAAACGGCTCTACGCTCTCATCATTTTCACATGCCACATTGAGGTTTTCAAGAATATATCCACGAACCTCGGTGCCGTCATTTTCGTAGTGATTCGGAAGTTCATCAAACTTCTTAGTACTAAATCCGCTAGCCGTCGGTAGCTGCTCGGTAAAGTCGATCGTATATTCACATGCCAAACCAAGCTCTCTTGCGATATCGCTCAGCTCATACCCTTTGTACTCTAAAGCGGCATTGGTAGGGTTGACTCGCTTGTTGATGCTCGTAAGCGTTCCCTCTTGCTGATTCATAGCCGGCATATCTAAATCACCGTTACCGAGCGCAGAGAGAGTGAAGTCACCTTTTGTGTTATACCCGATCGTGTAGCTGCCTTGTGCATCGTCAAGCTCACAGATAAGCGCCACGCCAAGCGAGTTTGTAAGTGCCGGAATCATAACGATCTCAAATGCGCTGTACTTCTCTACTAAAGCGACCAAACGAGCCAAGTTTTTAGCATTTGGATGCGTATAGAAGTCAGGTCCGACCATCATAGAGAAGCTATCTTTTTTTGCAAGATTCTTTGCAAGGGCATCACTAAAGCCCGCATCCGCACCGACGAGATCTAAAAGAGCATTCTCATCAACTTCGACCTCTTTGGAGATAGTCTTAGTGACCATTGTAGATTTCTCCTCTTCTGCCTCCTCTTCAACACCCGTCTCTTCATTAAGCTTTTTGACGATGACCTTCTCTACGACCTTCTCTTTCACACTCTCTTCAACCGTAATTGTTTTTTTCGTGTGAAACGATGCAAGATAGTTCACGACATCGCTTGGAAGTTTCGTCTTATCCGCAAAGAGATCAAGAATCAGATACATCACGGCCTCTTCTGCAAGCGGTTTGTGATTCACGCACATAATGCTTTTGCCAAGCCCCTCAATGATCGGATCACTTACGGGGTGGAAGTAGAGACCCGCACCTTTGTTTACCGTCATAGAGTTGTTAAGCGCATATCTTGCATTCGGGTTGTCGCTTTTGAGCGCCGCACCTACAGAGATGATGAAGTTGGATTCGTGAACACGTTTCAAATCGCTTCCATAGAGCTTCGTACCGCTGATCTTGCTGTACTCGCCAAGGAAGTTTTGAAACGCTTTTGCTTCACTATTTACCAGCTTATAGCCGTGCATCTCTTTGAGTTTTTGAAGAATCAAGGCCTCTTCGTTCGTGATCGTCGAGGTGAATTTGATCGTATCGGCTTTTTTGAATGCAGCAATCGCATTGTTAAATGCCGCTTCGTCTTTGCCTGCAACTCTGTTCTCATAATCAAAACCGTAACGTCCGGCACCGCAAAGCGATACATAGTTCCACTCGTTCATAACGCGGTAGATCTTATTCTCGGGATTCTCGATACTTGTGTGTTTTACATCGTAATTGATCTGACACCCTGCACTACAGTGGCCGCATGTCGCAGGGATCTGTTTGAGCTCCCAAGCGTTTGATTTATACATAAATTGCGTATCCACAAGCGCACCGACCGGGCAAACGGCCGCACATTCGCCACAGCTCGTACAATCCAGCATCTCTTCACCCGAAGTAAGACCGATAACCGATTTGTTGAGCTTATTCCACATGGCATAGGCATCTTTTGGCATACTCTCTTTAAAGCTTGCATCAATGGCATCAGAACCGCGAGCAACCGTTTTAAGCGAATTGTCCCCGATCATATCCTTACACGCCGTAACACAGCGCTCACAAACGATACAAAGACCCGGATCATAGTGAAGATGACCCCAATCTTTTGCCTCTCTTGCAACATCTTTAATAGAGTAGCTTTGCGAATCGACACCTATCTCTAAAGTATAGTTTTGAAGTTCACATTCGCCTGATTGATCACAAACACCGCATTGTAGCGGATGGTTTACATCATAAACCTCCATAATAGCACGGCGCTCTTTTGCGATATTCTCGGTAGTCGTAACGATACTCATACCCTCTTTTGCTTTTGCATTACAGGCATAGACCTGCTTCCCGTCAGCCTCCACAAGACAAATACGACACGCAAGCGTCGGACTACATCTTGTCAAGTAACAGATAGCCGGTATAAAGATATTGTTGGCACGGGCGGCATTGAGTATATACTCGCCCTCTTGCGTCTTTATCTCTCTTCCATCTATATTTATAGTAATTTCACTCATTCGTTACTCTCGTTATGTTGGATTTTTCAAATCTGTATCTGCCAGCCGGAACCGAAATATCAAATGTCGGGTTAAGCGCAATCGTTCCCTTGAGTCTCTCATCTACTACGAATCGTCGCTTCACGACAAGACCGTTCATGCTGATCTCGACCATGTCGCCATCGCTAATCTTCGCCGCAACCGCAAACTGAGCCGAACCTCTAAGATCACTCTCTTTTGCAAGCTGTTTTGAACGATTTGTGTAACCGTTGAACTGAAGTACCGGATTTGCGTGATAGACCACCGTACCGTTGAACTCAGGAAGTTCACTCACCTCTTCGATCTCTGTGGTTGTCTCACACTCTATCTCATCGAGCAAGTAGCCTCTATCATCACTGCCGTCATTTGCTACAAAGTTTTCAAGTGCGTCAAAATCAACCGCTTTAAACCCTGCATAAAGCGCTAGATCTTTGGTATATTCTACCGTGAACTCTTTGGCGATTCCACATGCAGAGGCGATATCATTAAGCGTATAGCCTCCAAAATGCGTTGCTACGTTTGTCGGCAGGACCCTATTATCTATACTCACGAACGTACCCTCTTGCTGATTCAAAGAGGGCATCATAAGATCGGCTTTCTCAATCGAAGATAGTGTATAGTCACCCACCGCATTGTAGCCGATCACAGATGAGATCGCTTCGTCTTGATCTAGATCGCTGATGAGTGCACACCCAAGGGTATTGACCTCTTTTGGAACGATAACAAGCGAGAAATCGGTGTACTTCTCTATCAATCCTGCTATTTTTGCAATATTTGCTGCGCGTGCATGATTGATAAGATCATTTCCGGCGACCAAGACGCGATTCTTGGATCGTTTGAATGATTTCATCATCAACGCGATCTCCTCTTCACCAACATTGCTCTCGGCACCTAGGTATCCGATATCGAGTGAATTGAAGAATGCTCTTTCGTTTTCGCTTAAATCTGCATCTTTGAGGAGCGCATTGGCTATGAGCGCAATCACACCCTCTTCGGTACCCACTTCATACTTCATGAACTGAGTCACCACATTTTGCATGATTACGTCTTCTACCGGATGCGCATATACGATCTTAGCACCGTTATGGCGCGCAGCCGTCGTCATAGCATAACGAACGGCAGGGTTGTCGGTCGCGATCATTGAACCGATAACTACGATTCCGTCTGCTTGTTTGATCGCATCAAGCGAACCGCTATGCAGAAGCTTACCGCTGATCGAAGCGTAGGCATTCATAAAGGCTCTGTAGAGTCTTGCATCTTCATTGAAGAGTTTTACTCCCAACTCTTTTTTGAGCAAATTAAGGATATGCGCCTCTTCGTTGGTAATCATTGAAGAGAATCTAATAGCACTAGCACCTTTGAGTGCTGCAACTGCTTTATCAAACTCTTTTGCATCTTTGAGCGCAGAGTTGTCAAAATCGAATCCAAAACGTCCTGCACCGCAGAGTGATGTGAATTCAAAGTTATTTTTGACACGGAGTATCGAATCGTTGCCGTTGATGCCTACATGTCTTGTCTCATACTCTAAACTGCATCCGCCCGAACAGTGTGCACACGTCGCAGGGATGCGGCTGAGCTCCCACGCATTTGCACGGTACTTGAAGTCGCTGCTGATGAGTGCACCGACAGGACACACGGCGATACACTCGCCGCAGAAAGTACAGTCGAGTTTATCTGAATTCTTTGGAATGATCGTCGAGCTGTACCCGCCGAACTTGATCTCTATAGCATCATCGCCTATCACTTCGTTACAGACATGAACACACTTTTCACATAAGATACAAAGAGACGGGTCATAGCTGACTACTCCCCAATTCTCTATCTTTCTTGATTGATCACGGGCCGTAAAGTTTTGAGCCGCAACACCAAATTCAAGAGTTTTATTCTGCAAATCACACTCGCCAGATTTATCACAAACACCGCACTCTAAAGGGTGGTTGACATCATAAAGCTTCATGATGTTTGTACGCTCTTGTTTGAGTGCCGACGAATCGGTTCGAACTTCAATTCCCTCTGTCGGAGGCGTGTTACAGCTTAAGATAAAGCCTTTGACGCCCTCTACTTCCACCGAACACATACGACACGATGCACACGGTGTCGTCTTTGAGATATAACACATCGTAGGTATATAGAGTCCATGGCGACGCGCGGCATTAAGAATTGTCTCACCTTTTTTTGCTTCAACAGAGATACCGTCAATTTTAAAATTAATCATCCATCCCCTCCTTATGTCGCTATCATCGCAATATAGTAACATCTCATACAGCGTTCAGCCTCCGAGAGTGCCTCTTCTTGAGTAAACCCAAGATTTACCTCTTTGTTGTTGTCTCTACGCTCATCAACCGGCAATATCTCACTGTGCTGTCTTGGCAGACCAGGCAGCCAACCCGTGATCTTCTCTTTTTTGTTATAGACCTTGAGCTTTCGAAGGTGATCTTCCATGATCTCCTCATCACTCAGCGTGATCTCACCCGTCTGTACATATCTTGCCATTACCGATGCCGCACGTTTGGCTTGTCCTACCGCATTGACGATAGTCATCGGACCATATTCACAGTCTCCCGATGCAAAGATGCCTTTGCGTGAGGTCATGTAGTCTTTGCCGTTTGTTTTAAGCGTTGCCCAAGATGTCATCTCAAGCTCCCACTCTTCAGGCAGGAATTTCAAGTCTGCGCTCTGTGAAACGGCAGGGATAAGATAGTCAACCTCTAGTTCGAACGAAGCACCTTCGATCTTCTCTAGCTGCGGACGCCCGCCATTTGGATCCGGAACAAGCTCATATCTATCAACGATCAGTTTTTTAAGCACATTATCCTCATCCACAATCTTAGCAACGGCAGAGTGGAAGATAAACTCGACACCCTCTTCCACGGCTTCGTGATACTCTTCATAGGTCGTATTACGGATGATCGTTTTTTCGTCGCGACGATAGAGCATAATGACTTTTTTAGCACCCGCACGAATTGCACAGCGTACGACGTCCATAGAGGTAAAACCACCCCCGACACAAGCGAGAGTCTTACCGCGAAGATCGACATACTCATTATCGATCGCGTACTCTTTGCGTTGTTCCGGAGTTAGCTTATACCCAAATTTTTCACACAGGTTCACGCGGTCAAGGAAGTCGATAGCTCCCCAATATCCCGTTATCTCGGGACGTTCATTCTCACAATAGACTTTCTTTGAGATACGAGTTCCCGAAGCGATCATCGTCGCATCGTATTCACTCTCAAATCTGCGCATATCATCTTTAGAGACACGGTGGTTCATGATGAAGTTAACACCCATATCACGTACACACTCGATATCTTTGGCGTATTTGTCCCAAGGCATACGATACTCAGGTACACCGACCGTCACCTCGCCGCCAAGAACCGGTAGCTCTTCATAGACATCAACGGCGATACCTTCAGCAGCTAGGTAGTAAGCTGTCGTCAGACCCGCAGGACCTGCTCCGACAACCGCTACACGCTTACCTGTATCTGCCTTTTTCTCCATAGGATGAAAGAAGCCAAAACCGTGATCCGTCTCATAATCTGCTCCAAGACGTTTAAGCGCCATGATCGAAATAGGCTCATCCAAGTTCGTTCTGCGGCAAGCCTCTTCACACGGATGCGGGCAAACACGCCCGCAAGTGTGCGCTAATGGCATCGTCTGACGAGTCGCCATCAACGAGTCGTCAAAACGAAGATCCCTTACACCCTCGATATATGCAGGGATATCGACGTGTGCAGGACAAGCATCCGTACACGGTGCCGTTATCTTTGCAATATAACCCACTTGAGCGTTATAGTGTTTTGACGGTTTTTTCTCATTGATACAAGCCATAAACTCATCTTCAAAGTGTGTCATCAAATCTAAAATAGGATTTGGAACGGTCTTGCCGATCTCACATTTTGAAGTAGCTTGCATACTCTTACCTATCTCTTTGAGGTGGTCCATATCAGCCACGCTACCCTCACCGCGAGCAATTTTATCGAGCATATCGTAGAGGATTCTTCCTCCCCAACGCCCCGGTGCACAACGACCGCACGCTTCGGAATACTCTTGGTACTGTGCTGCATACTCCATCGCTAAACGAATCACGTCAACGTCTTTATCAAAAAGAGCGACCCCGTCCCAGCCGATAAAGGCTTTAGACTCACGATGGCTGTCGTATTGTGCCGGTAAGTTGTAAGCTGATTGTTCCCACTCTTCCTCAGGCTTATTGAGATTGTTGATCAACTCGCCCATCCAAGTAGAAAAATATACTTTACTCAAAACTCTATCCTACTATTTTTTTACGACGATAGTCCAATCGACTTCGTTAAACTTTAAAGAGTTCATGAGCTCATAGCCTGACTCTTTGACAATATCAGCAGATTTTTGTACTGCGGAAAAATCACCGATCTCAAATAAAAAGATCGCCACCTCGCCCGCTTTATGAGTTCCCAAGATCTCTTTCATACGCGGTTCGAAGTTATCTTTTAGATGTCTTAAATCATATCTTTTCATTGTAATCCTTATCTATCAACTTCACCGAAAACGATGTTTGTAGTACCGATGATCGAAACAACGTCCGGAATATAGTGACCCGGTAGGAGGTCAGTCAGGATTCCCGTGTGCCAGAATGACGGTGCACGAAGTTTAAGACGATACGGATACGGTCCGCCTTGAGAGTTAATGTAGTATCCAAGCTCACCTTTTGGAGATTCAGTAGCTACATAGACTTCACCCACAGGCGGTCTCATACCTTGCGTTACCAGTACGAAGTGCTGCATCAATGAGTAGTTTTGCGTCATGATATCGAGCTTAGGCGCAGAGATATATTGAGGTGCATGAGCCATAAGCTCAGTCTGGTTGTTTTTAACCGTCTCTTCATACATGTCTATCGTTTGATAGAGAATTTTGGCACTTTGGCGCATCTCTTCCATATAGATCCTATAACGTGCAAAGTTATCGCCCTTATCAGAGTACGGCACATCAAACTTCACTTCGTCATAAAGCTCATACGGCTCCTCTTTACGGATATCCCACGCTACGCCGCTTGCACGAAGCATTGGGCCGGTACAGCCCCATGAGAGCGCCATCTCTGTTGAGATATGGCCGACCCCTTCCATCCTCATTCTCCAGATACGGTTAGAGTCAAGAAGGTCTTCGTAATCTTTAATGTTCTGCGGAAGCTTGTCAAGGAACGCTTTAAGCTGAGCGATGAATGTATCTTGAATATCGAGTGGAACACCGCCGATACGGATAGCTGCATGCGTTAAACGCGCACCGCAGTACCCTTCGATAATATCCATAAGATACTCTCTTTCGCGGAATGCGAAAAGAAAAACCGTCATAGCTCCGATATCAAGCGCAGTAGTCGCCAACCAAAAGAGGTGTGACATAAGACGGTTGATCTCAAGAAGCATCATACGGATGACCTTGGCGCGGCGCGGCACTTCAAGACCGATAAGCTTCTCTACCGCTAAAGCAAAGCCGTAGTTGTTTGAAGATGAAGCGATATAATCCATACGGTCCGTTGTAGGCATAAACTCGTTGTAGATCATATTCTCGGCCATCTTCTCCATACCGCGGTGAAGATATCCGATATCCGGGTGTGCTTTGACGATCATCTCTTGTTGGAGGTGGAGCATAAGACGAAGCTGACCGTGAGCGGAGGGGTGTTGCGGACCGAAGTTAAGAATCAACTCATTATCGTCACGATCGAATGTGATATTCTCAAAAAATGGTGTTAATCTATTTTTTACTTGCATGGCTCACCCTATCTTTGCGGATCATCGATAACGACCGATGTCTCTTTGTCGAATTTTTTAATCATAAAGACGCCGCCCTCTTCTTGATAACTTTGAACTGTTGGTGCCGCGTCATCTTTGACCTCTGCACCGTAAGGGATCTCAAAACCAAGACGAGCAAAACGCTCAGAGTCGTAACGATCTACTCTTGCCGTATCGCGAAGCTCAGGCCCGATGATATCGCGTGCCTCTTTGCCGTAGATCTTATCGACTTCGTACCAAGCCGCAAACTCATCACCCTCAAGCGGATATGTTTTAAGCAGCGGGAAGCCTTGCCAGTCGTACGGCATCAAGATACGTTTCATGAACGGGTGTCCGTTTGCTACGATCCCGAACATATCATACATCTCGCGCTCAGACCAGTCTGCACTGCGGAAAAGTTTCTCTACCGAGTTTACCGCTTCACCGTTGTTGATGAACATCTTGATACGAACACGTTTGCGTTTTTTCATGCTGAGCATCTGATAGAAGATCTCGAATTGGTTGCTTTTTGCGATCCAATCGATCGCGCTTAACTCTGAAAGCTGTGTATATTCAAGCTCGTCTCTCATGAACTTGATCACTTCAAAGTTGTCGCACGGGTTGATATAAACAACCATCTGCTCTACTTGGATATAGGCATCTTTAATATCGAACTTGCTTTTGAGCGCCTCTAGATCGGCTGCAAAAACGGCATCTTCTGCAACGTCGCTCTTAGGAACTTGAGGAGCGACCCAGAATCTGTCTGTGTAGTACGCTTTTGCCTGAACATTATCTTTAGGTTTATACGTTCTCATTACATCAACCTTTTTGGCTTTTGTGCGTTCATAGCTTTGTTAGCACGAATTTTTTGTTGAAGCAGCAACACTCCGTATTGCAGCGTCTCAGGACGCGGTGCACAACCCGGCAAGTAGAGGTCGACAGGAACGATTCTATCCGCACCCTGAACCGTTGCGTATGTGTTGAACATACCGCCCGTGTTCGCGCATGAACCCAT
>JACXUD010000280.1 GCA_014764025.1 Campylobacterota bacterium
TACGGTGTCGATAAACGTGGATACTGCACCTGGATCAATCAAAAAGCGCTCGATATGCTCGGCTTTACCCAAGCAGAGGCGCTTGGCCAAGACCAACACGCCCTCTTTCACTACAAAAAGCATACGCACCAAGAGTACCCCGTCTCAGAGTGCCCTATTCATCTAACCCTTCACGATAGACAAAGCAGAGAAGTTCAAGACTATTTCGTACACAAAAACGGTACGCTTTTTCCGATCATGCCGACCGTCGCCCCGATTACCGACGGCGGTGCGATCATCATCTTCCGCGATATCACGGAGAAACTCCAAAACGATAGGCGCTAATATGAGCGCGTCGGCTTTTTCCAAGAGCACATTGAAATAGACGGTCTCATAGGTCGTAATAGCCCCTATGAGTGCCAGCAAGATAGCGACGCCGCCGATCTGATTCATCCAAAGTGCACGCGAGGCGTTGGCAAACGATAGATCATCGCCCCTAAAACCGATAAGCAAGAATGAGCAGAGCGTCGTGAGTTCATAGAGCAGGAAAAAGGTCTCTATATTATTTGTGGATACGATGAAGTTCATAACGCCCAAAAAGCCCAAGAGCAGTGCGATAAAGCCGTTACGCTTGAGCCTGCTTGCATCTTCGCTTTCGATATATCTCAAAGCGTAGATGATGATAACGCCGCCCACACCGTTGATGATGAGGTACATAAAACTGCTCAGCGAATCGCTGATGATCTCGTCCTCTACGGCATGTGAATTTGTGGCTAAAACGACGACGTAGAGGAGTAGTTGCAAAAGCGCAAGGAGCCAAATAGGCTTTGAATGCCGTTTAAAACCGACGTAGCCGAAATAGAGCATGAGCACAATATCCGCAAATACAAAAAGCGTATGCACATACTCAGGCAGATAGAGCACGGTACTCAAGCCTGCAAAGAGATGAAGCAGCGTCGCACCGAAGAGAGAGACAACGGCAAGTATAACGACGATATCTCTTAGACGTCGCGGCAAAAATAGCGTAACGAGCGCAAAGAGAAACGGTGCGAGTATAAGATAGATAGGGCTCTACATTGCTTTGATTTTTTTGTTTGTAGTGTAACATAAAATCATTTCATGCTTACTACACGCTGGCTACACACGATTAAGGCTATACTCCACAAAGAAAACTATAGGAGTCACCCAATGAAAAAATCACTATCAACCACAGCCCTGCTCTCAACCCTCACATTTGGAGCAGGCTTTATGGATATGGGCATGAGCGGCGATCTGCACATCATGCTCTCAAGCCCAAAGGTGCTTAGCCAAGGCGAGAACAAGATAAACGTCGAGATCAATAGAGGCGGTCACGGCGGCGACGTTGTGCGTGCAAAAGATGTGCGCGTGAAGTTCTTTATGCCAAAGATGCCGGGGATGCCCTATATGGAGTCAAAAGATATCTGCAAGAACATGGGCAACCACTACGAGTGCAATATCAACTTTGCGATGGACGGAACTTGGCAGTACCAGCTCTTCATCAAAGATGAGCAAGGCAAAGATATCAAATATAAAGGGAGTGTGAATCTCGGGCAAGCCTCTTCACACCACCACGGACACTAGTCATGAGAACGCCTGCACTGCTTTTGGCTGCCTCTTTGTGCCTTGGCGCAGAGTACGATAAATCCCTAGCACTGCAGCTTCAATACTCGCCCCTGCTTCATGCCAAAGAGCAGAAGATTATGGCTTCAAAGGCGCTCATTGGCGCCGAAGCGGTCTATAAAAACCCCGTTATCTCCATCGGAGCAAATGACCTGCTTTTAAATAAAGATTTTCTCTCGCGCGACAAAGAGGCTATGCAGACGCAGTTCATCGGCATCACCCAAGAGTTCGAGAGCTTCGGAAAGCTAGAGCTCAAAGAGGCA
>JACXUD010000058.1 GCA_014764025.1 Campylobacterota bacterium
ATATAGAAGTAGGCCTCTTCGCTTTGGCGCTTGAGCCTTGCGACGACCGTCTTGATGTTCTCAAAACTGTCTCCCGCATATATTTCACATGCCGACGGATCGGTCTGTGCCACGTTGCTGCGAAGCGTAGCGAGGGCATCTTTATCCCTCTCCATGAAATAGACGCGTTTTGCCCCTCGGCTCAGCGCTTCTAAACCGATCGAGCCGCTGCCCGCAAAGACCTCCACGAAGTTCGCATCGATGATATCGAACTGTATTGTGTTGAAAAAGGACTCAAGCACGATCGCTTTTGAGCTACGCGTGCTCTCTTTAGACGGGAGTTTGAGTGTTTTGCCTTTGTATTTTCCGGCGATAATCCGCTTAATCAGCGCGTTCTTACTCATAAAATGCCTTTACCGCTTTTAATATGTTCTCTTGATACTCTTTGGTCAATAGCTCTATGCGCTTCTCTAAAATTTCGAAGTTCATCGGCACATGGTCGTGCTTGGCGGCATGTGAATCGTGAACAGTGCTCTTCTTAAGTCTGTTCTCTAGGGCCAATATCAGCTGTGAACGAGAGAAGGGTTTGATCAGATCGGCGTCCGCATCGCTAGAGATATAGAAGCTTCTAGGATCACTTGCCACCTTCATATCACGGATAATAAGTTCGCTCTGTTTTGAAGAGCTCAAGTGGTTCGCCAAGAACATCTCTAACGACTTTTGAAGCAGCACGGAGCGGCACTCGATAGCTATTTTCATCTAATCTCCTAGGTAGTATCTGAGCGTGTATCGCAGATCATCGCTCATATCTGTAATATTTGCGGCCATCCATCGTAGATAACCCGGGTCGATAGAGAGGATCTCCTCAATAAATCGCCCGCTGTACTTGCCAAACTCCAAACGCTTTAGCAGCACCTCGGCATGTGAAAGTTCGCACAGCTTTGCATGTGAACTCAGTTCAAGAAGGTAATTATATAGAAGCTTAACTAAAAGTGCATCACACAAAGCGTGGTGCGGCTGCATAGTTTGACCCTTTTCACATGCCAAAAGCGCTTTTGACTCCTCTTTGTAGAGCTTGAGCTCATAGCGCAGGAGCTGCAATGAGTAGCCCTCAAGATCATCCATGAGATGGCGCGAGACGCGAAGCGTATCAATCACTTCGCCCTGCCAAAGGATCCCCTCTCGCTCCAAAAGGGCAAGTTCGAACGAGGCGTTGTGAGAGATAAGCGTATTGGCATGTGAATTGAGCGAGAGAATCTCTTTGTAAGCCTCGCTCTCCCTGAATTTCGGCTTGCCGACGATCATCTCGTTCGTGATATGATGGATTGCCGAGGCAGAGGGCGGTATCTTTTTTTGCTCGTTTACAAGCTCGTATCGGCATGTGAAGTTCTCTTCGTCTTGCACGATCATACCCACGGCGACTATCTTGTCGCTTGGCTCTAGACCCGTTGTCTCAAAATCTAAAAAGATCAGCATCTCCCGACCTTTACCCGTTTGCATTTTGAACCGAGCATCATAATGCAAAAGAGGCCGCTTACCAAAAGAAGTCCAAAGAGCGCCTTTGCATCAAACCACCCAAAGAGGCCCCCTTCGCTCCCCGCTACTTTCAGAAGAAGCGCTACGATGATCACCATAGAAGCGACAAGCCAGGCGTTAAGCATCATCCATTTACGCCAGATCTTCACCACGTCGCCGTTTCCGATCGCTTCGAGCGGCTCGCTCTTTTCACATGCCAAGAGTGTAAGCTCATATCCGCCGTAACATCGATTGAAGAGATATTTGAGGTTCAAAAAGAGTGAAATCAACAGCGAGAGCGCGTATGCCGGCAGGCTCAAAAAGAGCGCCACCTCGCCAAGCGCCTCTTGCACCTGAGGCGTCAGCTGTGCGAATCCCCAAACTGCATAGATGCAAAACGTACCTAAAAGCGTTAACGCAAAAGTCAAAAAAAAGGTATAGAGGGTAAAACGCAAGACCCACGAGAGCCATAAACGCAGATAAAAACTAAACATCTCTGCTAAAGTGCTCGTCCATAATGTCGTAGTAGTGCTCCAGCGTCATGAAGCTCTTTTCAAAGCGGTATCGGATGATGAACTCGACGACCTTATCCTTAAGCTCTTTTGCAACACTGTCCGCCTTGCCGAAGTAACCCAGCGAGATGTTTTTGCTTTTTACCACCGCCTCTTTGTCATAGGCGATAGCGAGTATCTGCAGATATTTCCCCTCTTTGATCTCTCCTAACGTCTCGGCGGCCAGAGAAGCACCCGAAAGGTTGATCGCCTTAAAATCAAAAAGCTCCTCGAACGTCGGGACTTTTTTATCGATACCGAGCTCGAAAAAGAGCTCTTTAAGACGCTTCATGTTCTCTTTGCGTGCAGTCTCGTAGCTCGAGATTTTGTTGGTCAAAGATTTTAAACGATCCAGTGCCGAACTCAATTTTTCACCCTTCATTTGAACAGCCCGCACACGAGCATTTGAAGTGAAGTATAGCAAAAATAGTCACCTTTTGCCCCTGCTTAAGTCAAAATAGCTATAATTTCAGCCAATACAATCAGGACATAAAAAAGAGACAAATGGACTACCTAAAGCTATCAGGACCAACGCCGCTTAGCGGGTCGATCAAAATTTCAGGTGCGAAAAACGCTTCGCTTCCGCTTATTGCAATGACTATTTTGGCGAAAAACAGAGTCGTTATCAACAATCTGCCCAACGTCGCCGATATCAAGACGCTTATCAAACTGCTCTCCAATCTCGGCTCCTCGTGCGAGTTCGGCGACCATAGCATTGCGATCGACACAAGCGGCATCAACCAAACGAAAGCGAACTACGACATCGTCAAGACGATGCGCGCCTCTATCTTGGTTCTCGGCCCTATTCTAGCGCGATTCGGCCACTGCGAGGTCTCGCTTCCTGGTGGTTGCGCCATCGGGCAGCGTCCTATCGATCTGCATCTCAAAGCACTAGAGCATATGGGAGCCAAAATAGATATCGAAGCGGGTTATGTCCAAGCAACCGCACCTGATGGGCTGAAAGGGTGCGAGATCGTATTCGATAAGATAACCGTAACGGGTACGGCCAATATCGTCATGGCTGCGGCACTCGCACACGGGACGACGACCATCATCAATGCCGCCCGTGAGCCCGAAGTAGTCCAGCTGTGTGAGGTTCTCAATAGCAGCGGCGTGCATATCGAGGGGATCGGTACGCCCGTATTGAAGATCACGGGAAGAGCCGGTCAGCTTGTAGAGATTGCACCTTTTGAGGTGATTCCGGATCGTATAGAGGGCGGTACCTACCTCTGTGCAGGAGCCATCACCAACTCTGAACTCACCATCACGGGAGCTCGAGCCGATCACTTGGGTGCCGTGCTTGCAAAACTAGAGGATATGGGTTGCCGCTTCACGATCAAAGGCGACTCCATTACGCTCCACCCTACCCATGAGCTCAAAGCGGTCAATATCATCACCCAAGAGTATCCGGCTTTCCCGACGGATATGCAGGCACAGTTCTTGGCACTTGCCACTCAGGCAAAAGGCACTTCGATCATAGAAGAGCGCCTCTTCGAAAACCGCTTCATGCACGTCAGCGAGCTCAAGCGTATGGGGGCGAACATCACCCTCAACGGTAACGTCGCAACGGTAAACGGAAAATGCCACCTTAGCGGAACCGACGTCATGGCGACGGATCTGCGCGCCTCTAGCGCCCTTGTGCTTGCCGCACTTGTCGCAGAGGGTGAGACGAACGTGCATAGGATATATCACTTAGACCGTGGTTATGAAGGGTTGGAGAAGAAGCTTGCCGACGTAGGAGCAAGCGTAGAGCGGCTGAAAGAGTAGTTTTAGACTACTCTTCGAAGATGATCATCTCGTAAACGCTCTTTTTCGTCACAAGCGCTTTATCGTGCGAGACGGTGCTCATATTGTTGCGTGCCTTAAGAACTTGATGTCGCAGTTCGTTGATCTCCTGCTCCATATCATCCACATTGTCCTTTAGACGCAAAATTATATCTACACCTGCCAAATTGACGCCCAGATCACGAGTGAGACGCAAAATGAGCTTTATCTTGTCTATATCTCGCTGCGAATAGAGACGGAGACGACCGTTCGAACGTGAAGGGGCAATCAAATTTTCACGCTCATACTGACGCAGCGTTTGAGGGTGAATATCCAGAATCTTGGCTACTACACTGATAAGATAGACCGGTTCGTCATACTGATGGATCATAATATACTCCTTTTTATAGCTCTTGAGGCAGTTTTTGGCGCATCATCTCTACAAGCGCAGGGTCTAGCTTCTCGATATCGGGTAGAATGATATTCGCTTTGAGATAGAGGTCTCCGCGCACTTTCGTCTTTCGGTTCATCACACCCATCTCACGTACGCGGAAGCTTTGGCCGTTCTTTGTGTTTTGGGGCACTTTGAGTTTGATCTCTTTTTCGAGCGTCTGGATGCTCACCTTCTCGCCAAAGAGTGCGGCATGAAGCGGCAGATCAAAGTTCTTGATCAGATCATCACCCTCTCTGATATAGTCAGGGTTGGAAGCGACATTGATCTTTAAAAAGAGATCGCCCGCAACGCCCCCTTGGGCATGGCCTTTGCCTTTTACACGCATCTTCTCGCCGCTGTTCACGCCTGCTGGGATCTTGATGTCAAAACGCTCGCCGTTGACCGAAACAGAGTGCGTTCCACCCAAGATCGCCACGTTGAACGGTATGGTGACATTGGATTCAATATCAAGATTCGGTTTGCTTTGTCCGCCAAAACCGCCGAATCCTCCACCGCCGAATGAATTACCTCCAAAGCCGCCCGAAGAGCCGAATCCGCCCCCGCCGAAGCCGCCGAAACCGCCGCCGGAGAACATTTGACGCAAGATTTCGTCCAGATCGGCATTCGAGCCTTGTGAACGTGAAAAGTCATGGAAGTTCTGACCTCCGAACATCCGATCCCCAAAACGATCATACTTCGCTTTTTTCTCTTTATCGCTTAGAACCTCGTATGCGGCGTTGATCTCTTTGAACTTCTCCTCTGCACCCGGGTCTTTATTGACGTCTGGATGGTACTGACGCGCCAACCTTCTATATGCTTTTTTTATATCTGCTTCGCTTGCATTTTGCGAGACGCCCAATGTTTCGTAAAGTGATTTGCTCATTGTTTTATCCTAAAAGTTTCTACATTTTTAAGTGAGAGTATATCACAAAGGTTGAGTCAATGTCAATCAAGTTGTATAAGAAGGAGAGTTTCACATGCCAAAAATCGGCATGTGAATTGTAGAGTCTTAGTGCAAGAAGTGGCGAACTTCCGAGAAGTATAAAGCCATACCGTGCTCGTTCGCAGCGGCGATGACCTCATCGTCACGAATACTTCCGCCCGGTTCTATAACGCTTTTCACGCCCGCAGCAGCAGCCGCGTCGATAGAGTCACGGAATGGGAAGAAGGCTTCTGAAGCCAGTGCCGCGCCCGTTACGTCAAGCCCCATCTCTTTGGCTTTTTTAAGTGCGCACTGGCTCGCATCCACGCGTGATGTCATACCCATGCCCACGGCAACCATCGCAGAGTTTTTTACATATACGACACAGTTTGATTTTGTAAGAGATGCCACTTTATAAGCGATCTCCATATCTTTCATCTCTTGTTCGCTTGCCGTGCGTGTAGTCATAAGTTTGGCATTTTTAACCTCATCATCGTTCACTTTGTCGGCATCTTGGAATACAAAACCGCCGTCAACATGTTTGAAGTCTTTCGCGTCGTTAGCTAGCACTAACTTATCGCTTCCCATCTCAAAGAGTTTGATACGTTTTTTGCTTGCAAAGACCTCTTGCGCCTCCTCTGTGATGCGCCCTGCGATGATGACCTCTAGGAATATCTCGTTCATCTTGAGTGCCAGCTCTTTTGTAACGACGCCGTTTACCGCCACGACGCCGCCGAATGCCGAAACAGGGTCACACTTAAGAGCCTCTACATAAGCGTCAACTAGGTTGTCACGGATAGCAAAACCGCATGGGTTACCGTGTTTGGTGATACATACCGCGTTCTCGTTGCCAAATGCAGAAGCGATCTTCACCGCACCGCTTAGGTCGTTTAGATTGTTAAAGCTCGCCTCGCCTTTGAGTGTTTTAAAGTTGTTGCTGAAGTGCTTGTCGAACTCATACAAAGCACCCTTTTGGTGCGGGTTCTCACCGTAACGAGTATCCATCACTTTGCTTCCCACGATAAACTGCTTCTCGCCGAATCCGCCGTTAAAACGCTCGTTCATATAGTTGGCGATCATAGAGTCATACGCCGCCGTATGCTCGTATGCTTTTATCATAAGGCCGCGTCTGAACTCTACCGTGTTCTTTTCGTTCTCGATCGCATCGATCACTCTTGCGTAGTCGTTTACGTCTGTCACGATCATTACAGAGTCAAAGTTCTTTGCCGCACTTCGTACCATCGCAGGGCCGCCGATATCGATATTCTCGATGATCTCTTCAAAGTCATCCGTCTTCTCGATCGTTGCCTTGAACGGATAGAGGTTTACACATACCAAGTCTATCGCCTCAACGCCAAGCTCTTTTGCTTGGTCTAGGTGGCTCTGCTTGTCGCGTCTGTGCAAGATACCGCCGTGAACGAACGGGTTAAGCGTCTTCACTCGCCCTTCGAAACACTCCGGAAACTTTGTTACCTCATCGATCTCTATCGCTTTGATACCGTTTTGCACGAGAATCTTGTAGGTACCGCCCGTCGAGATAATCTCAAACCCGTTCTTTACAAGTGATTGAGCGAACTCAACCACACCGCTTTTATCACTTACACTGAGTAATGCTCTTTTCATCATACACCTTAATGAGTGGCATTTCACATGCCATTAAATAAAAATTTCGTAATTTTATCGAAACTTAGCTTTTATCTTTTTTTGTTATAGTTTTGCTCTACTTTTCAAGCACTAGGAAAACCGATGAAAAATATAGCTATTTTGTGCTCAGGCGGCGACGTTTCAGGGATGAATCCGGCGATCAAACACTTTGTGGAGTACGCTTACGCAAGGGGGCTTACACCCTACTTCATCTATGACGGCTACGAAGGGCTGATCGAAAACCGCATCGAAAAGGCAACTTATCAAGATGTGGCAGGCATCATCAATCGAGGGGGCACGAAGATAGGGAGTGCGCGCAGCAAACGCTTTACCCAAAAAGAGTTTCGAGCCATTGCAAAACAGAACCTAGACACTCACAATATCGATATGCTCGTCGTCCTTGGCGGAGACGGTTCATTTCGGGGGCTTGACGTCTTTTATAAAGAGCACGGCATCAAATTCTGCGGTATCCCATCGACCATAGACAACGACATCAGCGGAACCGAGTACTGCCTTGGAGTCGATACGGCGCTCAATATCATCAAAAACTCTATAGACGCGCTACGCGACACCGCCGCATCTTTTAGCCGTGCATTCGTCATTGAGACGATGGGGCGGGATTGCGGCTACCTAGCGCTTATCTCTGCTCTTACTTCAGGAGCCGAGCTCTGTCTTATACCCGAAGTCGATTATAACCTTAAAGATTTTGAGGAGAAGTTCAAACGCCAACGCGCACAAGGAAGGAAATACTTCATCGCTATCGTTTCCGAGGGGATCAAACAAGACCCAAGAGAGATCGCCCAGTGGTTTGAAGAGTCTATAGGCATCGAATCACGCGTAACGATACTAGGGCATGTTCAGCGCGGGGGCAACCCGACGACCTACGACAGGCTCATGGCATACAAGTTCGTTTCACATGCCATCAACGGATTGCTTGGCGATAAGACGAACAGCGTCATCTGCTGCACCAAAAGCGGTTTTGCCTTTAAGAGCATCGAAGAAGTGGCAGGAGTCAAACACCGTTTAGACACCGAACTCATAAGCTGCCTCGAGATGCTTTGATGTACAAACTCAATTTCTACGTCCCCGCCGAGGCCAAAGAGAGTGTCAAATCGGCTCTCTTTGCCATAGGTGCAGGAGTCTTTAAGAACTATGAACACTGCTCTTGGGAGACGCTCGGGCATGGGCAGTTCCGACCCGTAGGCAATGCAAACCCTCATGTCGGCAGACTCAATGAGCTTGAGGTGTTAGAGGAGTATAAGGTAGAGCTTATTTGTGATGACCACCTCATTCAAGAGGCGGTGAGAGTCTTAAAAGAGGCACACCCTTACGAAGAGGTCG
Source organism: Campylobacterota bacterium (assembly GCA_014764025.1). Taxonomy (GTDB): domain Bacteria; phylum Campylobacterota; class Campylobacteria; order Campylobacterales; family Sulfurimonadaceae; genus JACXUD01. The sequence continues at coordinate 8,150 of JACXUD010000058.1, forward strand.
CTTATGAGGTCTTTAAGATGGAGTCATTTTAGGGAACCTCTAAAAATTAGTCAATTTTTAGAGGTTCCCATAAGTATGGAGCGATCAACGAGTATATAGCTATCCGTTACGAAGTCACCGAGATCGTCGATGCAAAAAACAGAGCCGAAAAAACCCAGCTAGCCAAATCGGAGTTTTTGTCGAATATGAGCCATGAGATACGAACTCCTCTCAATGCCATATTGGGTTTCGTTCAGCTGCTCCAGCACCACACGAAAGATGAAAAGACGCTCAAATATCTCAATATCATTCGAAACAGCTCAAATACCCTACTCAGCGTCATCAACGATATTCTCGACTTCTCTAAAATAGAGAGCGGAAAGCTCACTATCGAAGAGCTTCCGTTTAACCCCCATAATGAGTTCTTAGCCATTGCGCAACTCTTTGGGATCAGTGCGAAAGAGAGATCGATAGAGCTCATCAATACCATCGATCCGATGACTCCAGAATGCTTGATCGGCGATATTATGCGCATTAAACAGATCATCTATAACTTTTTAAGCAACGCTTTGAAGTTCACGCCTGAGCATAAAAGGGTCTATCTTGATGTTCATTACGACCATAACTCATCACGGCTTTTCGCAAGCGTCAGCGATGAAGGGATCGGTATCTCCCAAGAGGCACAAACGAAAATCTTTCAGGCCTTCGAGCAAGCCGACAACTCAACGACGCGCAAATAGGGAGGTAGCGGGCTTGGACTCTCTATCTCGTCCAAACTGGCAAAACTGATGAACGGCGAGATCCACCTAGAGAGCAAAGAGGGTATCGCAAGCACCTTTACCCTCTCTATTGAGCTTCATCTCTGCAAAGATGCAAAGCAAAAGAGATCGATAAGCACAAGCGGTGAAGATGGCGCTTCCAAACACTATCAAGGCAGAGTGCTTGTAGCAGAGGAGAACAAAACCAATCAGATGCTTATCGCTCTTTTACTCAAAGAGTATGACCTTCATGTCACCATAGCCGAAGACGGCAAAGAGGCATTTGAGGCCTTTAAAAGCAGCAGATTCGATCTTGTTTTGATGGATGAGAACATGCCATATATGACGGGTATAGAGTCGCTTCGACATATACGTGAGCACGAAAAGCTCAATAATCTTTCCAAGACCCCTATTGTTGCACTCAGCGCAAACGTCATGCAAGAGGATCAGAAACATTTCTTGGAAGCAGGTATGGATGACTTTTTGGCAAAACCGATAGAGAGCGGGGAGCTAGAGAGAGTCCTTAGACGTTTTTTAGAAGCTCTTTAAAGCAATAATTCACTGCATAGATTCAAAACTCTGCATGATTACCCTATAATTTCAAAAAAGAGAAGTGAAGAGTATGCAAAATTTAAAAAAAGTCGTTGTTGGCAAAGAGTCTAAGGAGAAGTTAGAGTCGCTCTTTTGCTGGGTTTATCGCAACGAGATCGTCAACGATATCGGCCATATCCAAAGTGGTGAGATCGTCAAAATCCAAGATCAAAATGCAAAGTTTTTAGCCCTTGGCTATATCAATCCGCTCTCGGAGATCACCCTTCGGGTTCTCAGT
>JACXUD010000006.1 GCA_014764025.1 Campylobacterota bacterium
TAAAGCCCAAAGGGAAGGCAACTTTTTGAAAATTTCTTCGTCGGATTTCTCACTCTTAGCTTTGGCTAGGAGTTTTAAGATCCTCCTTGAACTTAAATTCAAAAATTTGCTCTTCAAACATCTATCTAGGGTTTTTAGAGGTGCCCTTTAAAGAGGCACAATATGGCTAAGAAGATGAGTATCACTTCTATTATGAAGGCAAAAGGTGCGAGAGCATTAGTGATGATCACTGCGTATGATGCTCTCTTCGCAAAACTGATCGAAACGAGTGCGGATATGATCCTTGTGGGTGACAGCCTCAATATGAGCTTTGCAGGTCGTGAAGATACCCTTAGCGCGACGCTTGATCAGATGATTTATCATACGAATGCAGTATGCAACGGAGCAAAAGAGAGCTTCGTTATTACCGATATGCCTTTTGGAACCTATATTAATAAAGACGAGGCGCTTAAAAACGCGATTCGAGTCTTCCGGGAGACCAACAGCTCCGCCGTTAAGATCGAAGGGGGCATGGATAAGGCCGATATCGTCAAATATCTTACATCAAACGGCATCGCGGTCTGCGGTCATATAGGGCTTCTGCCGCAATCGGTGCGAAGCGAGGGGGGCTACAAGGTCAAAGGCAGAAACGACCATGAAGCGCTTCAGCTTATCGAAGATGCCCGTGCGATCGAGGATGCGGGTGCTTTTTGTATCGTTATCGAGGGTGTAAAGGCGCATGTGGCATGTGAAGTTGCCAAGAGCGTGAAGGTTCCGGTGATCGGCATCGGTTCGGGAGCGAGCGTGGATGGGCAGGTGCTTGTATTCTCCGATATGCTTGGACTCTTTGAGGAGTTTACGCCAAAATTCGTCAAAAAATATCTTGACGGAGCAAATCTGGTCAAAGAGGCGCTTGCCTGTTATGCAAGCGAGGTCAAATGCGGAGCGTTTCCTAGCGAGGAGCATGTATATTAGTTGGATGCGCCATTGGAGCAAAGCTCCAATCGGCTACGTTGGCGCCACTGGGGCGACTAAAGCTTGCCGCTTTGCGGCAGACACGATAAGAGAAAAGATAATAGATGGAACGTTTAGTAGAGATAGAGAAGTTTAGTGCAGATGAACCAAGCGAGGCATCGCTTCGTCCCGATGCGTGGAGCGAGTATATCGGTCAAGAGCAGATCAAAAAGAATCTCGGTGTCTTTATAGAGGCAAGCAAGAAACGCTCTGAAGCGCTTGATCACGTCCTCTTTTTCGGCCCTCCTGGCCTTGGCAAGACGACGTTGGCCCTCATTATCGCCAATGAGATGGGAGCCAATATCAAGGTCACCGCCGCACCCATGATAGAAAAGAGCGGCGATCTGGCCGCCATTTTGACAAATTTGGAAGAGGGCGATATCCTCTTTATTGACGAGATCCACCGCCTCTCGCCGGCGGTGGAGGAGATACTCTACTCCTCGATGGAGGATTTTCGCATCGATATCATCATCGGCAGCGGTCCTGCGGCGCAAACGGTAAAGATAGATCTGCCGCGCTTTACGCTTATCGGTGCTACGACGCGTGCAGGGATGCTCTCCAACCCTCTGCGCGATCGTTTCGGGATGAATTTTCGTATGCAGTTCTATTCACATGAAGAGCTGGCACGCATTATTGCGCAAGCCTCGCGAAAGCTGCGTAAAGAGATCGACCATGTCGCTGCACTCGAGATCGCAAGAAGAAGCCGCGGCACGCCTCGTATCGCTCTTCGTCTGCTTCGCCGCGTGAGAGATTTCGCCGATGTCGCCGACGAGGCGGATATTTTGCATCACCGAACGAAATTCGCTCTTGATGAGCTTGGGATAAACTCCTATGGGTTTGATGAGATGGATTTACGTCTGCTTCGGCTGCTGGCAAGTGCCAACGGCAAGGCAATGGGGCTTAGCACCATCGCGGCGGCACTCAGCGAAGATGAGGGAACGGTAGAGGATGTCCTCGAGCCCTACCTCTTGGCAAACGGATTTTTGGAACGTACGGCAAAAGGGCGAAAAGCTACGCGCAGTACCTATGAAGCACTCAATCTTAACATGCCTCAGGGCAGCGGGAGCCTCTTTTAATGAAACAGCACTACTTTGTCGCCATACTCTTCGCAGTTGCACTCTACTGGATGTATCTGCTCTATTCGCCGTTTTTGATGAGTATGATCATCGCGATCTTGCTTGCGATCTCTACATCCAATGTCCAAGCCTATTTTATGCGCTATATCGATAACAGACTCTATGCGGCACTCATTACGACGCTGCTGCTCTCGGTGCTCTTCTTCGTGCCTCTTGGGTACTTTTTGATAACGCTCAGCGTCAAGATCAACCACCTCGATCCGCACATACTCATAAACGCGAAACAGTACATCATAGCAAAATTTGACAATCCGCCCGAGTATCTGCACTTTGCCAAACCCTATATCTTAGAGAGCGTGCAGAAGCTCGATATGGCATCACTCAGCTCAAGCGCACTCGCATATACGGGTAATGTCGGCGCATTTAGCCTCAATTTTTTGAAAAATGCGATGCTGATAATCGTCTTTTACTTCTTCGTGCTCTACAACACCGAGCACATTTTTACTTTCGTTCGCCGTGTAAGCCAGATGCGAACCGATGAAGCTTCGACCATCATCAAAGAGCTCACAAGCGTCATGAGCGTCGTTTTCTACTCCATCATCATCAATGCGATGATTCAAGGGATACTCTTTGGCGTGGCGATCTCTTATATGGGCTATAACGGCATCCTCTTTGGGGTTATGTATGGATTTGCATCACTCATACCTGTGATCGGCGGGGTGATCATGTGGCTGCCATTCTCGCTCTATGAGTTCTCTGTGGGCAATGAGGCAAGCGGGCTCTTCATAGCGCTCTACTCGGTGATCGTCATCTCGATCATTGCCGATACGTTCGTGAAACCGCTGGTCATCAAAGAGATCAACAAACGTCTGCTCAAAGAGGATGACGCCCGCATTCATGAGCTGGTGATCTTCTTTGCTATTCTGGCCGGGCTTGCTACGTTCGGGTTTTGGGGTATGATCTTGGGGCCTGCCATTACGGCATTCTTCTTTACGCTACTTAAACTCTTCGAGGCGCGAGCCAAAGAGTTCTAACTACTTTTTGTAGATCTGTGGATGGTCGTTTTTAAAGCGGCGGTGAAGCCAGAACCAAAACTTCGGCTCTTTGGTGATGAGCTCGCCGAGCCAGGTGGCCTGAGCTTGCGTCGCCTCTAATATATCTTTTGCTTCATCATCTGTTTTATTCACTTTGATCTCGTCATAGATCACAAGCGTGTAGTTCTCGTCATCGTCGGTTCGAATCGTCACGGGAACGATCGCCGCGTTGAACTTTCGCGCCAAGTAAGCGGGCGTAGAGGTTTGACGCAGAGGCTTGCCCAGAAAATCGACGATAACGCCCTCTTTATGAGAGATGTTGGTATCGATGAGGATCCCGCATCCTATCCCCTCTTTAAGGTGTTTGATGAGCGCCCTGATCACGTTGCTCTTCTCAAGGCTGATGTTGCCAAAGCGCTCTCTTGAATCCAGCACCCACTCTTGATAGGTCGGATTTTTCATTCTTTTATAGACGGCTACGATAGGCTCGATAAAGGCGCTGATAGAGGCGCCGCCAAGCTCCCAAGAGGAGTAGTGGGTCGTAGCATAGACGATCGGCCGCCCCTCGTCATGGATCTTTTTGATCACGTCCATATTTTGGACCTTGACCTTTTTGGCCAGATCGTTTTTGCTCATATGGCGTATCTCCATCAGGTGCAAAAAGTTCAGAGCAAGGTTTTTGAAGCTGTACTTGACGATCGCATCCATCTCTGTTTGGCTCAGTTTTCCGTCAAAAACAAAATCGAGATTTTGATAGGCGACCTTTTTATAGCGACCCGAGAGGTAATACCCGAGTGCTCCTAGCGAGCTGAAAAATGCCTGCCTGAAGGAGTGCGGCAAGATCATTAAAAACTTCTCAAAAAGTAAAAAAATTCTGTAACCGATCATAATAATCCTTTTGCTAGCTCGATGACGCTTTGGGGTGCTATCTCTCGTATCGAAAAGTCGTTGCGGTCGATCTTGAGGATATTGACTTTCGAAGGAGATTTGATGGCGATGTTTTGAGGCGTCTCAAAGATCATGCGTTCGTTGGTCGGGCCAAAGAGCGTGATGCTTGGGATGTTCTGCGCCCATGCCATGTGGGTAGGGCCGGTGTCGTTGCCTATGACTAAGTCCATTTCGGAGATAAATGCAACAAGCTCTTCAAGCCCCATCTTCGGCGCTATTTTGGCATGTGAATATTGGCAGATCCATTCGGCGTCTTGCCTCTCGGCTTCGCTTCCCCAAATAATATGGCACTCGGCGTCAAGAGCCTTGACCACCTCGGCGACTCGCTCTTTTGGGTACTTTTTGGACTCCCACGAAGCACCGATCACAAAGGCGACCTCTTTTTTGGCATGTGAAGATTTAGTCTTGATGAGATGTTTGAATATCGCCTCTTTGTGCTCGATCATCTCTTTGGTGATCGTAAATCCCAAAGCATCGGCAACGACGAAGGTATTGCGCATAACGATATTTTCGCCGTAGGCTATGTGGGAGGCGGTTCTGTAGAAGAGTGATGCGAGCGATTCGCGGGTTGAATCTCTATCGAATCCGTGAGTCTTTTTGCCGATAAGCCTTGCCACGATCGCCGATTTGATAAGCCCTTGAACGTCGATAACGATATCGTATTCGCCGAGCGAGCGCAGATATTTGATCGTCTTGAGAAGCTCACTCAGGCTTTTTGAACGCTTGAGCGCTTTGAGGCTTATGGTGTGCACTTGATGAATGAGCGGGTGTGAGCGGAGCAGAGGGGCAAAAGCCTCTTCGGTTATCCAATCGATTTGGGCATGTGAAAAGTGCTGATGGATGAACTGCAATACGACAGCGGTGTTTACGATGTCGCCAAGTGCGGAGAGCCTTACAATTGCAATACGTTGTATGTCGTTTTTCATTGGCGTTATTATAGCTTATGTTTGGCTACTCTGTAAGAGGCGGCGCAACTTTTGCCTCTCTTTGCCGAGAGCTCAATTTTTTGTTAGGTGCCCTTTGTTATAATCGCGTAGGATTTTACAAGGAGATAAGATGGTTGTTTCTGAGATCAAAGAGTTTTCGCTCTGTCGTACAAAAGCGCGTGCCTATTTTTGTTACCTTTTTTCAAAGAACATACCCAATCGTCTCCCCTCTTTGACACAAGAGATGATAGTACCCAGAATGCTCAAAATCAAAGAGGATTTAGAGCAGTGCGAAGGGGTCTATCTGCTCGACAGCAAAGGCGTTCAGGTCTCTGCCACCTATACGCAAAACGGCCGCGTCGAAGAGGATATCGGTGTCATTCGAGCCGATCGCGCCTACTACTATCGAGCCGTTCGTGAGGCCAGATGCTCTATAACCGATCCATATCCCTCTCTTTTGACTCATGAGCTGACCGTTACCGCTTCGCAGCCTATCTATTGCGAGAACGGGAACTTAAAGTATGTAGCTTGCCTCGATATGCCGCTTGCCGAAGTGATTAAGATTGCCCACCTTAACAAAATGGACAGCTTCCTCAACAACCTCTTTAAAATCGCATACGCTCTCTTCTCGGTCGCGCTCGTTGCCGTAGCGATGTTCCTCTTCTTTAAGGGGGTGCATAGTTTTTTTGCGTATGAGGTGCTAAGTGCAAAGTTTGACGTCAAAGAGATGTTCGAGGCGACGATCCTTCTGACCCTTGCGCTAGCCATATTCGACCTCTCAAAGACACTGGTAGAAGAGGAGATCATGGGACAGAGCAGAGAGCATAATATAGCGGGCCCTCACAAAACGATGGTTCGCTTTTTGGGCTCTATCATCATAGCTCTTTCGATCGAGGCGCTTATGCTCGTCTTTAAGTTCGCGATCACCGAACCCGATCAGCTTATCTATGCAATGTATATCATCGGAGGCGTTGCCATGCTCTTGGCAGGACTTGCGGTCTATATTAAATTTACGAAAGTGGAAAATCAAGAATGATAGCAATAGTTGACTATAACATGGGAAATCTCGCAAGCGTGCAGAATGCATTTGCAAAGTTGGGCAAGAGTGCAGTGGTCGAGAGCGACCCCGAAAAATTCAAAAACTACGACAAACTGATCCTTCCGGGCGTGGGAGCCTTCGGAGACGCGATGGAGCATCTGCGTGAACGCAACATGATAGCCTCCATCAAAGAGTTCGCACAGAGCGGTAAACCGATGCTTGGCATCTGCCTTGGGATGCAGCTACTCTTTGAGAGCAGTGAAGAGTTCGGCAATCATGAGGGGCTTGGACTTATCAAAGGACATGTGAAGGCCTTTGATACATCGCGTTTTAGCGAACCGCTCAAGGTGCCTCATATGGGATGGAACCGAATGTTCACAAAAGAGCATCCGCTCTTTAAAGGGCTTGATGATGAGCACTACCTCTATTTCGTACACTCGTTTCATGTGGCATGTGAAAAGGAAGAGGACAGCATCGGTCAGACGATATACGGCTATGAGTTCACCTCTGCCGTGGCATGTGAAAACGTTATGGGTATTCAGCCGCACCCGGAGAAGAGCCACAAAAACGGCTTGGCAATTTTAAATAATTTCATAGGAGTGTAAATGACGCTTTATCCGGCGATAGATCTAAAAGACGGCAAGGCGGTACGCCTCACAAAAGGGCTTATGGAGAGTGCGAAAATATACTCGAACGAACCGTGGGAGTTGGTGAAGAAGTTTGAAGAGATGGGGGCAACGTGGGTGCACTTGGTCGATCTTAACGGTGCATTCGCGGGTGAGCCTAAGAATCTAGAACAGATCATCAAGATCCGCGAAAACTGCAACGTCAAGCTTGAGCTTGGAGGCGGTATCCGCGATGAGGCGACTATCCAAAAGATGCTCGAGATCGGCATCGATCGCGTTATACTCGGTTCTATAGCCGTTAAAAATCCGGCATTCGTCAAAGAGATGGCGGCAAAATATCCGATCGCCGTAGGCATCGATGCGATTGACGGCTATGTAGCGGTTGAGGGCTGGGGTGAAGTGAGCAGCATGAAAGCGACCGATCTGGCACGTGAATTCGCAAATGCGGGCGTAGAGGCGATCATCTGTACGGATGTCGGCAAAGACGGCACTCTTAGCGGCGTGAATGTAGGGTTTACACTTGATATCGCCCGTGCGAGCGGAGTCGCTACGATAGCCAGCGGCGGCGTCAGAGACGAGAGCGATATCGAGGCGCTTATAGCCACAAAAGAGGTAGAGGGCGTTATCATCGGCAAAGCCTACTACGAGGGGACTCTAGAGCTTCCTAAAATGTTTAAGATGCTTGGTTAATGGCAAAACAATAAAAATTTAGATATCATGCATGCTAAATTTTGCAAAATTTATAATCAAAAGGATACGACTTGAAAATATTGGTTGTTGATGATAGCTCTACAATGCGCCGTATTATAAAAAATACACTCGCAAGACTCGGCCATAAAGATATTTTAGAGGGTGGTGACGGTGTAGAGGGGTGGAATGAACTCGTTGCAAACCCTGACATCGAGATGCTGATAACCGACTGGAATATGCCGGAGATGAATGGATTGGAACTTGTTAAAAAAGTTCGTGCCGACGAGCGTTTTAAGGATCTTCCAATTATTATGGTTACGACAGAGGGCGGTAAAGCAGAGGTGATCACTGCACTTAAAGCAGGTGTTAACAACTATATCGTAAAACCTTTCACGCCGCAGGTATTAAAAGAGAAGCTCGCTGCTGTCATGGGCATTGAGGGGTAATGCAAGAGTATTACTACGAGCTAAGAGCAAACGTATCCTCCTATAAGGAGCTCTTTTCCGACTTTTTAGCCGATACGCTCCCGGTAGGATTTGAAGAGGACGATGAGGGCTTTATTATTCGAAGCGAAGATGAGCTTGATACTATCGCCTGGGGATTAGAGCAGTTTCGCGAAGCACTGCAAAAAGCACTCGGCGATACGATAGAGCTGGAGTGCACGATAACAAAAGTACAAGCTAGCGACTGGGTTGATGCTTATAGAAGCAGTATAACTCCCGTTGAGATTGCGCCCTTTTATATCCACCCGACTTGGGAAGCACCAAAAGATGGAATGGTCAATATCGCCATCGACCCTGCTCTTGCCTTTGGAACGGGGCACCATCCGACGACCGCATCTTCACTTCAAGCCATCGGCAAATATGTCAACAAACACAGCAGGGTTTTAGATGTCGGTTGCGGTAGCGGCATTTTGGCTATCGGCGCTATAAAACTCGGCGCCTCAGTCGATGCGTGTGATACCGACGAGGTAAGCGTAGCTAATTCGCTAGAGAATGCGGCACTCAACGGGGTAGAGTTCAATGAAGTTTGGGAAGGTTCCTCATCGTTGGCTAAAAGCAGTTATGATGTCGTCGTTGCCAATATCGTTGCCGATGTTTTGACGTTTATCGCCAATGATCTTAAAAAGGTCACTAAATCGGGAGGAGTGCTCATCCTTTCGGGTATTTTAGATAAATACGAGAAGAAAGTTCTTGCATTTTATAAAGATTGTGAATTAGTAGAGCGCATCGCACAAGATGAATGGGTGACATTAATACTGAAAAAAGGTTGATCGCACAATATGCAAAATCCAAACAATAACCAAAACAATAATCAAAATAACAACAACTTCTTCAACAAAAATCCTCTTATCACCTTCGCTATCTTCTCGGTAGCGGTGATTTTAATCTTTAAAGCTCTAGTAGGTGATGGCAGTTCGCTTGAAGGGAACTCCGGTATGAGTGCGACTCGTACGAAGCAAGTTGACTATTCAGAGCTCAAAGAGCTTATAGCTTCAAAGAGCGTCAAACGCGTGGAGATCGGACAGAGCTATATCCGTGCTATCTCTGATGACGGTTCACGCATCTATACGACACGCCTCATACGCGATGACGATACGCTCGTTAAAGAGTTGGACAGACAAGGGATCGAATATACGGGCTTTAGCGAGAGCAACTGGTTTACGGAGATGTTTGGATGGCTCTTTCCGTTTTTGATCATCATTGCAATATGGATGTTCTTTGCGGGGCGTATGCAAAAGAGTATGGGTAACGGTCTTTTAGGAATCGGAAACTCTAAAAAGATGATCAACTCCGAAAAGCCTAAAACGAAATTTGAAGATGTGGCAGGTGTTGAAGAGGCAAAAGAGGAGGTTCAAGAGATCGTTGACTTCCTTAAGTACCCGGGGCGCTATGTCGAGATCGGAGCCAAGATCCCTAAAGGGGTGCTTTTGGTAGGTAGCCCGGGTACGGGTAAGACGCTTCTAGCAAAAGCGGTTGCAGGTGAAGCGGATGTTCCGTTCTTCTCTGTCAGCGGTTCAAGTTTTATCGAGATGTTCGTGGGTGTCGGTGCGGCGCGTGTACGTGATCTATTCGAGCAGGCTAAAAAAGATGCCCCGAGCATCATCTTTATCGATGAGATCGATGCAATCGGTAAAAGCCGTGCCGCGGGTGCTATGATGGGCGGCAACGATGAGCGCGAGCAGACGCTCAACCAATTACTAGCAGAGATGGACGGTTTTGGTACCGATACTCCGGTAATCGTTCTTGCCGCAACGAATAGACCTGAAATCCTAGACCAAGCATTGATGAGACCGGGGCGTTTTGACCGTCAGGTACTTGTTGACAAACCTGATTTTGAAGGGCGTGTGAAGATTCTAAAAGTCCACGTAAGAGGCGTCAAGATGGATGCCGACGTGGAGCTTGAAGAGGTTGCGCGTTTAACGGCAGGTCTGGCGGGTGCCGATCTAGCCAACGTTGTGAACGAGGCTGCACTTTTGGCAGGGCGTAAGAACCAAAAGACCGTAAAACAGCAAGACCTCTATGAAGCAGTTGAGCGTGCGATTGCGGGACTTGCGAAAAAGTCTCGACGTATTAACCCAAAAGAGAAACGTATCGTTGCGTACCATGAGAGCGGTCATGCACTCTTGGCCGAGACGACTCAAGGTGCAAAAAAAGTCTCTAAGGTCTCTATCGTTCCGCGCGGTTTGGCAGCGCTTGGCTATACGCTTAACAAGCCTGAAGAGGATAAGTTCATGATGCAGCGTCACGAACTTCTCGCTGAAGTGGACGTTCTTCTTGGCGGACGTGCCGCAGAAGAGGTCTTCATCGGTGAGATCTCTACGGGTGCAAGCAACGACCTTGAGAGAGCGACCGACATTATCAAAGGAATGGTACAGTACTACGGTATGACCGACGTAGCAGGGTTGATGGTGCTAGAGAAACAGCGTCACTCATTCCTTGGCGGGGGATATCAAGCATCACGCGAATATAGCGATAAGATGGCCGAGTCAATGGATGAGTTCATCAAATCTACGTTACATCAGCACTATGCAGAGGTCAAGGCACGTCTTGAAGAGTATAGAGGTGCCATAGAGGATATGGTGGCGCTCCTTTACAAAAAAGAGAATATTACGGGCGAAGAGGTGAGAGAGCTTATCTTGAATTTCGAAAAGGCTAACGGCATGACTTCAAAAGTCGTTGCACAAGTTGACGAGATAGAAGAGGAGCTCAAACAAGATGCTAAGATGTCATCGACAAAAAGAAGCAACACAGAGGAAAAAATAGATAATGATGAATAGAAATCTCTATCCGATCCATAGAGAAGGATGGCGCTACCTTGGCTACTCTTTTGGCGCCTTTATACTCTTTATGCTTCTGGATATGTCGATACCGGCACTCTTATCGCTCGTATCGCTTGTATTTCTTGCGTACGTCTTTAAGAATCCGGAGCGTATCACGAACTATTTTGACGATAACAGCGTCGTTTCGCCGGTCGATGGAAGGGTGCTTGCCATCAATAATATAGATGATGGAGAGTTCGGCTTTTGTGTAGAGGTGCTGAGCAGCTACACACACACTCCCGCATTGCGTGTTCCGTTTATCGCCAAAGCGCATATACAATACCGTAATCACGGGGCGCGCTTAAGCCGATTCGACACAAATTTTGAACGATTGAACGACTCTGCAGAGATACTCTTTCAAAATGGAGAAAAAAAGCTTAAAGTCGTTCATAGATGCACGCAAGATTTTGAGGGGCTTCATATAGAGGAGTTCAATGAAAAAGCGAAGTTGATGCAGGGTACGCGTTATGGCGTGATGCTTCAAGGCGTTACCTATATCTATTTCCCAAAAGATTTCCGAGTCAACACCTCAATAGGTGCAGAGATTCGTGCAAGCGAGACGCTTCTTGGCTACTTTGCATAGAAGATGAAGACAAAACCCTCTCAATATATCTATATACTTCCAAATCTTTTTACGGCCGCTTCAATCTTTTTTGGAGTTTTAAGCATGGTAAGCACTATCAACGCAGACTTCACTAAAGCGGCCTGGCTTATTCTGCTCTCTCTTATTTTTGACGGTCTCGACGGGCGTGTTGCAAGGCTTACGAATAGTTGCTCGAAGTTTGGTATGGAGTTTGACTCACTGGCCGATATCGTGGCTTTTGGCGTTGCTCCCGCTCTTTTGCTTTACCTCTACGTCGGGCATGAATTTGGCAGGTTCGGAATAGTCGTATCTGCCCTTTTCGTTATCTTCGGTGCAATTAGGCTTGCTCGTTTTAATGTTATGAGCAGCAGTGCGGAGCCGTCCGTCTTTATAGGTGTGCCGATTCCCACCGCGGCGGTCTTTATCGCTTTGCAGATTCTGCTCTTTCAAAAATATAATCTCAAAGTGAGTTTTGATGTCGCGCTGCTTGTGATGGCCTTGGCTGTCTCGATGCTCATGGTGAGCAATATACGCTATCCTAGCTTCAAAAAGATCGATACAAGCCCGAAAAATGTGCGAAAGCTCTTTATTATGATATTGGTCATCGGGGTGACCCTCTTTGTGTTTCCTACGGAGGGGTGTGTCACGCTCTTCACGCTCTATCTTCTCTACGGTCCGCTAAGGGCTGTGATGCTCTTTTTTAAAAAAATCTCCTAAATCCGAGCTATAGAGAAATCCTATTTTTGGGACTCTCTCTTCTCAAAGAGAAGCTTCTCTTTATCGATATCGAATGTGAAATAGTCCGATATGAACCCTTCATCGCCTACACGGGCAAGCTGGATCGCCCCGCCTTTATAGTTGTTGCTCTCAAGATACAAGAGACCAAGTGCATAGCGGCTCTCTAAAAAGTTTGTATTTTTTATTTTTGAGAGTTCAAAGAGGGCGATGGCATTTTCATGATGCCCTGCGGCGATCGAGGCAACACCGGCCAAGAAGAGCGTCTGAGCATCATTGACCTTGAGATCGTCGATGAGATGGTTATAGAGCGTATAGGACTCTTCATAGGCTCTGTCGTAGAGCGATGCAAGAGCGAGGGCCGCGACGATCTCCTCTTTTGAACCCGCACGTCTCTGCATTACCTCTCGAAGCTGTTTGCGTAAAAAGAAGAGTTTTCCGGTAATGAGGTTTTGCTGAACATAGAGGTGGCGGCTTATAAAGGGGCCGTAGTAGAGATCGTTAAAGTTGAGGTTTTGATCCTTAAAATAATTCATAACGGCTGATGCATACTCTTTTGTATCAAGTTGTGCAAATGCGCTGTCTATATACATAAGGTGCGGCAAAATATCGTTGGGAAGCATTTGCGTTAGTTTGGCCGCTGCACTTTTGGCATGTGAATAGTCGTTTGATGAGAGCGCAATGATTGTACTGAGTGCAAGATAGAGCGGACGTTGGGCGTAGTGATTGTTAAGCCAATCGCGCACGGATATGGTGTTGTTCTCGCTGATGGCGAGTATGGTCTTGTAGAGATCGATCTCTTCGGAGGGCTCTTCGCTAGAGATGGCATCTTTTAATATAGCCTTCATCTTCTGATTCTCCGTGTTAATAAGCTGTGCGGTCATAAGAGCATAGATCCCCGAGAGATAGTTCTTGGCATCGAGATAGTAAGAGCGTAGAAAATGCTCGTGCGCCTTTGGCATATTCCCCATTTGGGCGTAGGTCAAAGCGAGATTGTAGTGTAATATAGAGTGTTTAGGCTGAATTTGAATAAGGCGTTCAAGCTCTGCATTGGCTGCGCGCAGCTGGAAGCTAAGAGCCATTTTTATAGCTTGTGCTATTCCTCTGTTTACATTAGAGGATGAACTGCTCTTTTTAAGATACTCTTGTGCTGAAGCGATATCGTCTATGAAGATATTGGCATTTCCCTTGCGAATATAGCTAATGGTGCTGTTGGCATTGAATATCTTATAGGGTGAAAAGTAGAAGATTTTAGCATAAAGCAGCGATCTCTCTTTTTTTATATTGTATCTGTACTGCTTTTGTGCCGCATCACTCTCAAAGAGGGACTCTTTAAGGGATACTTTGAGCGGGTATGGCTTATAGACCTCCTCGCCGTATATGTCCGGAAGTTCGTTGAGGATCTTTGCCCCGGCGGCCGATTTGCCCGATTTTAAATTGACGTAAGCGAGTGCTAAGTTAGCTTGAAGAGGCTCTATGTTTTTATCTATCGCCTTTTCAAAATAGTTTGATGCCAGGGCAAGATCACCTACTCTGGCATAGAGAAGACCAAGGCTTAGCTCATTGGAAGCATCGCTTGAAGAGTCAAGAGACTCCAGCGCCTTATAGTTGTTGTCAAAGAGGGCATTGATGCGTGTGCTCAGAGTTTTTTGAACATCGGGGTACTCATCCGAACTTTTATGCTCTAAAGAGGTGAGTGCCTCGAGATAGTTGCCTCTGTAGTAGTTTATAAGGGTGTGGTAGTATGAGTAGAGAGGTGAAGCCTGCTCAAAAGGAAGATAGGCGGTTGCAAGATCGATATAGTACTCATAGCTCTTTTGATCCCCTAGATGAAGTGCGCAGACTGCAGCATTAATGGCGCTCACACAGCGTTTTTCATCATTTTTAATAGCGCGAGCAAAGGTTGCCAAGGCGAGATCGTACTGCTCATCTTTGAGCTGAGCTACGCCAAGATTGTACTCTGATATCGCTTCACTGTACTCGGCGATTTTTTCATAGAGTCCAAGTGCCTTCTCTTTTGAACCGTTAGAGTAGAAGTAGTTCGCTTTTGCGATCATATTCTCTAATTTGCTGGGTTCTATCGGGCGCGTCTTGTTTGAATCGAGCTTCTCCTCAATGATATCCATAGAGGCGACTTCGGGCTTCTCTTTGAGTTTGAATATGAGCAAAACGACTATGAGGATGATCAAAATGAGAGCGATAGCTGCGCCGATGATCAAGATGAGTCTTCTCTTTTTTGCTTCGCCGTCACTCTCTTGTTCGATCGTTTCGTCATGTTCGCTAAAAGAGGCAGCGTCGCTGTCTTCAATAATAATTATCTCTTCTTGAGGCTCTGCCATCATTCAACCTGATCAATTTTTGGACTATTAAGCAAAAAAGATACCATGAAAGGGGAGTTGGGATGCTTTGAGTTGTATTGTGAAACTTCCGCTAGTTATTGAGAGGCAACTGCGGGAACAAAAGCCCCGCTTGCAACTTTCACATGCCAAGATATGGTTTGAGAACTTCAGGGATGGTGATGCTTCCGTCTTCTTGCTGATTGTTTTCCATAATGGCGATCAGCGTACGTCCTACTGCAAGCGATGAACCGTTGAGCGTATGTACAAGCGTGTTGTTCTTGCCGTCTTTAAAGCGGATCTTTGCACGTCTTGCCTGGAAGTCGCGAGTATTGGATACAGAGCTGATCTCTCTGTAACGACCTTGACCCGGCAACCACACTTCGATATCGACCGTCTTCGCCGCACCAAAGCCCAGATCGCCAGTGCAGAGGGTCATAAGGCGGTGCGGAAGCTCTAGTGCCGTAAGAGTGTCCGAAGCACACGAGAGCATCTCATCAAAGACTCTATCGCTCTCATCGGGTTTGGTGATGGCGACAAGCTCGACCTTGTGAAATTGGTGCTGACGGATCATACCGCGTGTATCGCGACCTGCCGCACCCGCCTCTTTGCGAAAGCATGATGTGTATCCCGTCATCTTGATCGGAAGGGCTTCTGGTGCAAGAATCTCGTCTTGATAAAGGTTTGTGAGCGGAACTTCGGCCGTCGGGATCAAAAAGAGCTCTTGATTTTCGAGCTTATAGAGATCATCCTCGAATTTCGGTAGTTGTCCGGTTCCCTCAAGTGCGCCGCGATTAACGATAGCCGGTACGCTTACCTCTACGAATCCGCGTGAAGCGTTGAAATCAAGCATAAAGTTGATAAGCGCGCGCTCGAGTTTTGCGCCCATACCGTTTACGACGCTAAAACGGCTTGTAGCCAGCTTGACGCCGCGCTCAAAGTCGATCCAACCGTTTTGCTCCGCAAGCTCCCAGTGCTCTTTAGGGGTAAACCCGAACTCTTTTGGCGTAAGCACTCTTTTGATCTCGACGTTGTCGTTCTCATCTGCACCGACGGGTACATCGTCATCGGGCATATTCGGGATAGCCATCGCGATCTTCTCAAGCTCCTCTTCACGCTGGCGCTGCACCTCTAGGGCTTCGGTGATCTTGACCTTGTTCGCATCGACGCGGGCTTTGAGTTCATTGACGTCGCGCCCCTCTTTTTTGTAGATGCCAAACTCTTTGCTCATCGCATTTTGTGCCGCTTGAAGCGTTTCATAATCGACTTTTGCCGCTTTGAGCTCATCGTTTTTTGCTTTAAGTGTCGCTATAAGCTCTGCATCAACTCCCTTTTTTTGGAGTTTTGTGCTTACTTCATCAAAGTTCTTTTGGAGTAGTTTTAAATCGATCATATCTTTTCCTAATTATTGAATTTTTGTCTAAGGCTATGAGAGGATATCTTTGGCGATCCCAAACTGATTGGCCGTCATAAGATGAATCTTCGGGTGAAGTTTTTTAAGATCTTCAAAGAGGTTTTTGCTGAGCTCAAAGCCGATTCTGTACTCCTCTTCCACCCCTTTTTCACTCGCTTCACGCAGAGATTCGATCCACTCGGTCGGGACGTGGATACCCGGAACGTGAGCCGAGAGAAACTGTGCAGTACGAAGCTTGGTTATCGGGAAGATGCCGAAGATGATCTCGGTCTCTTTCTCCCCGTAGCTCTCTTTGAGTGCTGCCTCTTTAAGCTCTAATAGCAGTTTTGCGCTTTCAAGATCATAAACCGGCTGAGTGATGATGCCAAGGGCACCGTGCTTGATCTTCTTTTGCATCTTCTTTTGAAGCGTCTTTGGATTTTTGGCATGTGAATTCACGACCGCGAACGGGTATATCTCGGCAGGTTTTGCGGCTAACGGCTTGCCTGCAAAGTTGATGCCGCTGTTGAAGCAGTTGATGATATCTAGTAGAAGCGAACTGTCGGACTCGAAGACCCCTTTTGTGTTGGGTTGGTCTGAGATCGTTGCCGGATCGCCGGTGAGCGCCAAAATTGCTCGTACATCGACCTCGTTTGCACCGAGCAGATCGGATTGAAGTGCTATTTTATTTCTATCACGCATGCTCATCGTGGCAAGAACGGGCTTATGGAATCGATCTTGGAGCATCTTTGCGGCAAAGAGCGAGTTGTATTTGAGTTTTGCCAGCGGGTTGTCCGTCGTAGAGAATCCATCGACGAGATGATGCAGACCCAGCTTTTCGATCTTATCGACGATAGGACGAAAAGTCGGAGAGTGCGATGGCGTGGTCTCTAGAGTTATATAGGTGCCGTTTTTGAGTTTATCTATAAGCGTTTCAAACAAAAAAGTATCCTAAGTGGGTATAATTGCGAAATTATATCAAAAGCGAGTGAAACTATGTTGAAATTAGCCGTGTTTGACTTTGATTCGACACTTATGGATGGGGAGACTATCGATTTTTTTGCCGCCGAACTCGGCATCAAAGATGAAGTGAGCCGCATCACCGAAGCCGCTATGGCAGGCGAGCTGGATTTTTTTGAATCACTGCAAAAGCGTGTAGGTCTTTTAAAAGGCTTAGAGTACTCTAAAGTGGAGAAGATAAGCCAAAATCTGCCGTATATGAACGGAGCGAAAGAGACGATCAAAGAGCTTCAAAATAGAGGCATGAAGGTGATCTGTTTTAGCGGCGGATTTAGAAGCGCTACGGGTTATGCAAAGGGCATACTTGGGTATGATGCCGATTTCTCGAACGTCTTGCATCAAAAGGATGGCAGGCTTAGCGGACTTGTAGGCGGGGATATGATGTTTGGCTTCTCAAAAGGGGATATGCTGGTGCGTCTTCAAAATATCCTAGACGTAAGCGAATCAGAGACATTGGTGTGCGGTGATGGGGCAAACGACCTCTCCATGTTCGCCCACGCAGGTACAAGAGTCGCATTTTGCGCAAAAGAGGTGCTTCGTAAAGAGGCGAACATCATCATCGAACAAAAAGATCTTCGCTTGATCTTAGAGAAAATATAAAAGGTATAAATGTGCTAGAGAACAGCGTATGGAGACAATACAACCAAGAGAATAACTTTAGAACGGCGCTGAGCCAATACTGCAATGTGGATATCGATAACATCATGGATAACGAAAAGGCGCTTTACGGTGTTATGAAAGCCAAACTGACGAAAAAAGAGCTTCGTCTCTTCTCTATGATCGCTTCGGGCATGAGCGACAACGACATGCAAAAAGAGCTAGAGCTCAGCTACGAGGATTTTTTAGAGGCTAAACGCAAAGTGCTTAAAAAACTCAAGCAAGACAAGATCAAAATGGCGCTTCGCGAAGTGGTGCCTATGGATGATGAAGAGTTATTTTAAAGGTAACTCTTCGCGATCGCTCCTTATCTTCATTTGAATCTTTTATAATTTTTTTTGAAAATCCTAACCCCACCCCTTTTATTTTCTCGCTCAACAGCACTTTATACTCTTTTTGAGCACTTAAAAAGAGTTTAGACAAGACGGCGTATGAGCGGTTCATCGAGAGCTTCTCATTTTTGAGATACTGCTCTTCAAAGGTGGTGTTCGCCCACTCACTCGATGTATGTCCGTTGATCTCAAGAGCCGCTATTACATCTTTGTATTTGGCTATAAAAGGGGCTAACTTCTTGCTAAAGGAGTTTAAAAAACTCTTTTGTGCATCTGAAAGTTGATATGAACCGACTTGAAAGTAGAGGGCAGGATCGGTGAAGATGATACTGAGGTCTTCGTAAATCGCCAGCTTATTGGCGGCGATCTCATCTGCATAGAGTTTGCGAAGCTCTTCATAGAGTGATGCTGCTTTTTGGCTTGCAACCTTATTGTAAGTCGCCATCGTTGCATCTTTGCGAAGCTTGACGATCCACATATTGGACTCTTGCGATGTGTCGGACGTATTCACACCCGCTGCCGCTGCTTCGGAGTTATGCAGGATCACGACCGAGTTAAAAGCATCATAGTTTTCGCCGCCAAAGTGTTCTTGGGTGAGCATATCAAGCTCGCTGCTGAGAATCATCGCAAGTGCATCGGTGTTGTAGGTATCTTTGACGTATCCTACTCCTATGAGCGTCGAGTCGGAGAACTCTTTGATATCTTTGAGCGCACTTGCATAGGTGGTCTCTATTTTAGAGTCTATGAGAATATTGGCATAGAGATCGAACTTCATGAGGCGTATCTGCTCTTTATTCATCTCATTTTTTGTTATGCTCGAGAGAATAAAATTGCCGTCTCTTACTCTTATGAGTCGAAGCGGGAGTTGATAGAGCTCATCGGAGTAGTTTTTGAACCAAAGTTTATTACCGTTTTCATCAATACGCATAAGCGTCATACTTTTAGAGTTATCATGCAGTGTCGAACCTGCGACTATGATGGTTCCATCGAGCGATTCTGCGGCATCGATACCGCTATCGTCATACACACTGCCATATTTTTTGCTCCATAACATCTCTCCGTCTGCGCTCAAACGAGTTAAAAAGATGTCATTGAGACCAAGGCCTGTATTGAATTGCGGGTCATTGGGGTCGCGAGAGGTAAATGAAGAGCCGACGGCCAATACTCCTCCATCGCGAAGCAAAAGCAATCGATGCATCTTGTCAAAGTTTTTCGTTCCGAAGAGTTTGGTAAATACTCTATTGGCATGTGAATCCAGGCGCTCGATTATAAGCGAACCGTCATAGGTATAACCACCGATAAAATAGCCGTTGTCGGGTGTTTTTAAAATGGATATAGCTTCATGAAAGTCGCTGATGGCTAAAGCTTGATTGAGCTCTATCTGTGCTTTGTTGTCTATCTTCAGCAGATGGATTTTGGCGCCGTGTTTTTTGGATAGAGACTCCAAATAATCAAATGCATTGCTGTATGACCCGCCTTGAGAGGTGCTTTTGGTTTGAAAGTTTTTTGAAAACCCAACGGCGCTGATAGAGCGGTCATAATCTTCAACGACATCAAAGAGGGCGTCATTATAAGGCTTCTCGATGATTACTGAAAATGGTTGCTCTTTGGCATGTGAGAATGAGATGAATAGAAGTAAAAGAAGCAGGAGTCTGGTCATGGCAAAACTTTTTTATCTAAAGTTTAGCAAAAAACATTCCTAATTTGTGGGGTTGATGGGTCTAAAGGGGTTTTATCGGCCCGAATGGGTCGATAATTATTTGAGGTTCTCGAAAGGAGCAGCAACTACCGCTTTTCTTGTTACGGTATATGGAATAAGCGCAGCAGCACGAGCACGTTTGATTGCTACTTCGATCATGTCTTGGTGTTTTTTACAGTTGCCTGTTAAACGGCGTGGCATGATTTTGTATCTCTCAGAGAGTGAAAAACGCAATGAACCTACATCTTTGTAGTCCATATAATCAACTTTAGCTTCGCAATATTTGCAGTATCTTTTTTTGTATTTTCTTTTTTCTGACATTGTTTACCCTTTTGTATCAATTTTCTCTAAAATGGAATTTCATCATCGTCGATGTCAATTTCCGGAATCTCGTTTTTACTAGGCATGTAAGCAGCGCTATTTTGTCTTGGAGCCTCTTGGTGAGCATTGTTGCCGCGCGGAGGATTGTTATATCCGCCTTGACGAGGCTGTTGGTAGCTCTGAGGCTGAGATTGCATAGGCGGTATATAGCTGCTCGGGGCATTATAACTTGGTTCTTCCATCATATATGCGCCGCCGCCACTGTTCTCGCCTTTAGAGTCTAGCATCTGCATATTCTCTACGGTGACACTGTGTTTTGAGCGTTTTTGCCCGTTTTGGTCCACCCACTGTTCAAGCGTCAATCTTCCCTCAACAAGAATTTTGCTACCTTTTCTAAGATACTGGTTTGCTATCTCCGCACTTCTGCCGAAAAAGGTGATGTCTATAAAACAGACCTCCTCTTTCTTCTCTCCGTTGGAAGAGAATTTTCTGCTTGTTGCAAGTGCGGTTTTAGCGATACCCATCCCGTTTCCGGAGTATCTTAGTTCGATGTCTCTCGTTAAGTTTCCGACTAGTATGATTTTATTGAACATAGGTTTTCCTTGAAATTCGAACTATTTTGCTTACTCAGCAGCTACTTCAGCCTCTTCTTTTGCTTCAGTTGCCGCAGCACCTTTATTTGTTTTCGTAACAAACTGATTCCAAGCTTTTACTTCGTTGTTTTTCTCATATTTGATAGTAACGAAACGGAGTAGATCTTCGTTGATACGGAATCTTCTTTCGATCTCAGCGATTGCAGACGGTGCAACAGTGTAGTAGATTACGTAGAAGTATCCACGCTCATTCTTGTTGATTGGGTATGCTAATTTTCTCATTCCCATAGCGTCGGTCTTAGCGATTTGGCCACCGTTTGATGTGATAACCTCTTCAACGCCGTTGATAACGCTTTGGATCTCTTCAGCTGTAAGTGTTGGTTTTACGATAACCATGTTTTCGTAATGTCTCATAGAGTGTAGTCTCCTTTTGGTATGTTTCCCTTTCGGATTTTGCAATATATATTACCTTGCCGGTAATACAAAGAGAAAGGAACTCGGAATTTTACAAGAAAGTTACTTAAATAAAGCAAATTTTAAAGAATTAAAAGGTTTTGTTCTTCGTGTAATCCTAAAATATGACAAAATGCCACTAATATTCTCTTTTCGCAATCTTTTTTGATATAGTTTGAGAGATATTTTCCAAGAGGGCTCAAACCCATGTTGGCATGTGATAATGAAAGATAGAGATGGCAAAACATAAAAAGAGAGAGACGCACACGATATTGGTCTATATAGCATGGGGATTGGCCTTTATCGCCTTCTCTATGGCGCTCATGAGCGCAGGCTACTATCTGGGTTACGATAAAGCGAAAAAAGAGTCGCTTGCCAAGATGCGCGAACAAGAGAAGAAACAGGTAGAGATGCTCAAAAAGATAGAGGAGGCGAGCACTGCGCAAGTTCCTCCCCCGCAGAGCGTAAACGAAAAACTCAAAGAGGTGCTTGCCAAAGAGAGCAAGATAGTTGAAAAAGCGAGTACGAATCTTGAGAGCGCGAATCATGAGTATGACGTTGAGCCGCCGCTGCGTGAAGACAGGGAGGTGAAAAAGATAGCCGCAAAACCGAAGTTGGCGATCATCATCGACGATGTGAGTACAAGAGCGCACGTCAATGCGATTCACAGCTTAGGAATGGCGATCACTATGTCGTTTCTGCCGCCAAGTTCGCAAAGACCTCAGTCGGCCGATCTGGCTGCCAAAGAGAGCTTTTATATGGTTCATCTGCCGATGGAAGCTCAAAACTTTACCAAAGAGGAGCCTTTTACGCTTCGCGTTGACGATTCACAAGAGAGGATTTCAGAACGGATAGTAGAGCTGAAAAAGCTCTTTCCGAAAATGGAGTACATCAATAACCATACGGGCAGCAAATTCACCTCTGACGAGAGGGCCGTGAATCATCTTTTCTTTGCGCTCAAACATCACGGAATCCACTTTATAGACAGCCGTACGACAGCTCAGACGAAAGTTCCTAAGGTCGCGAAAAACTATGGGCTCGAGTATGTAGCAAGAGATGTCTTTTTGGATCATGAGAATGATAAAGAGTATATCAAAAAGCAGATCAAAAAGGCCGTGAGCGTAGCCAAGACTCATGGAAGCGCTATAGCGATCGGTCATCCGCATGCCAATACCATTTTGGCTCTGAACGAATCGAAAAAGATCCTCAAAGATGTAGAGCTCGTCTATGTCAACTCAATATACTGATACGAAGAGTATAAGCGTAATCGAGGGGTTTGAACTCGGCCCCACAAAAAATATTCCGCTCTATGCCAGCGGGAATAGAGAGCTATTAAAGCGAACGAAGGTCTCGATCGTCGGCTCGCGTAAAGCGATGAAGTATAGCCGAGAGATGACGCATCACCTTGCCTCTAAACTTTCACATGCCGGAATTTGTGTCGTAAGCGGCGGCGCGATAGGTATAGATGCTATTGCGCACAAGGCGGCGGGAAATCCCAATACAATTGCGGTGCTGCCTTGCGGTATTCATCATAAATATCCTCAGATCAATTGCAAACTGCTTGAGGCCATAGAGCAAGAGGGGTTGCTGCTGAGTCAGTTTCAACCCGATTTTCAAGCGACTCCTTGGAGTTTTGTCGTACGCAACGAATTGGTAGTCGCCCTTGGTGAACTCTTGATCGTAGCCGAAGCGGAGCTTGGCAGCGGTACGATGCGAAGCGTTGAGTTTGCTTTGAAGATGGGCAAACCTATCTACGTTTTGGCTCACAGAATAGGTGAGAGCAGGGCGACGGCGGAGCTTTTGGAGCGGGGTGCCGCAAAAGCGATCTATGATATCGATGCGTTTGTGGAGATGATAGCACCAAAAAGAGACTCTTCACATGCTAAAAAGGATCCTTTTTTAGAGTTCTGCTCAGAGAATCCGAGCTATGACGAAGCTATGCAACGTTTTGCGTCAAAACTCTTTGAAGCCGAATTGAGCGGAGATATCGAGATTGTGAATGGACGGGTGCGGCTTCTTAGAGGATAAGCATCGCATCGCCGTAGGAGTAGAAGCGGTAGTCGTTCTTGATAGCCTCATGATAGAGCTCTAGTGTTTTATCCAACCCTACAAAAGAGGCGACAAGCATGATAAGCGTCGATTTTGGCAGATGAAAGTTTGTTAGCAGATGATTGACGCGCAGCGGTCTGTTGTTAGGGTGTAAAAAGAGGTTCGCTTCGCCGCTTGTCTCATCTTGATGACGTGCGTAATACTCAACAGTTCTCGTGGCAGTCGTACCCACGCATAGAATCGGCTGATCGGAGTCCAAGAACTTTTTGGCTTCGGGTGAGATCTCGTAATACTCCGAGTGCATCGGGTGGTCTGTGATCGTCTGCGCTTCTACCGGTTTAAAGGTGCCGCTGCCTACATGCAGAGTGATATAGGCGTGTGAGAAGTTTTGGCAGATGCGTTTGTGTTGCTCATCGCTAAAATGGAGCGATGCCGTAGGTGCTGCCACCGCCCCCTCATGTTTGGCAAAGACGCTTTGATACTCTTTTACATCCTCTTCGTTATCCTCTCTTTGGATATAGGGCGGAAGCGGTATGTGACCTAAACGATCAAGATAGGGAAGCAACTCTTCAAAGCGAAGCACTTTTTCACATGCCAAAAATTCGATCACTCTGCTGCCGTCATCCAAAAGCTCTTTGACAAGAGCGCTGAGTTCATCATCTATAATGATTTTCATACCGACCTTGACCCGACCCCGTATGAAAGCATGAAGCTCTGTGGCGTTTAGAGGTTTGTTTATCAATATCTCGACCTTCCCGCCACTCTCTTTTATGCCAAAAAGACGCGCTTTGATGACTTTTGTGTTGTTGAATATAAGTGCTGTATTCTTAGGAAGGTAGTGCTCAAGTTCATAGAATCTGGCATGTGAAAGAGTATCGGTTGCTCTGTTATATACAAGAAGTTTGGCGTGGTCTCGAGGTGAGGCGGGATGTGTGGCGATACGATCTTGAGGAAGCTCAAAATCGTAACTTTGGGTGAGGAGTTCTCTATTCACTCTTTTTCTCTATTGAGAGAGCGACTTCATCTTCGGTTTGCTCCTCTTCAAGAGGTTCTGCCGGGTTAACCATACGAACGATCAAGATAGAGATCCCGTAGAGCATGATCAACGGGATGGCCATGAGAAGCTGCGTGAGAACGTCCGGCGGCGTCAAAAATGCCGCAACGATAAAGATAAGCACGATGGCGTATTTGAAAAAATCAGTCATCTGACGATCGTCAACCATCCCAAGAAGGGCTAGGAAATAGGCAAATACCGGCAGCTCAAAGGCGATCCCGAAGCCAAACATGATCTTTGTGAAGAAGCCTACATAATCTTCGATATTGATAAGCGGTGTAAACTTGAAGCTACCGAAGGTGATAAGAAAATCAAATCCAAACGGTGTAACGACGTAGTACGCAAAGAGCACCCCCACCAGGAACATAACGGTTCCACCCACGACGAACGGGATGACCATCTTCTTCTCGTTCTCATAGAGACCAGGGGCGATAAAGAGCCATATTTGACCAAGGATGATCGGAAGCGAGGCTAAAATCGCCGCAAAGAAGGCGACTTTAAGCGCAACGAAAAAAGCACCTCCTACTTGATTGGTGGTCACCATACCGTCCGCGGCATGAAGCGATTTTTTGCCGACCTCTAAAAGTGCGACGTTAAGAGGTTCTACAATCCACTCCAAAAGCGGTTCGTGGAAGTAAAACATAACAAAAAACATAACGATCAGCGTACCTACGGAGATCCCGAGGCGCTTGCGGAGTTCTACAAGATGGGGGCGCAGTTCGTCAAACATCTATATATCTTCTTTTATTTTAGATTTTTTTTCGAAGGTAACCACTTCGGGTGCCGGTTTAGGTGCCTCTTTTTTTGGCTCCTCCTCTTTGACTATATCGTCGGTGATACGCTTGACCTCTTCGCCCACCTTTGTCATGTCGGTTGCACGATGGAGCTCATCGCTGGCATTGAGAAGCTCCTTTTTATAAGCAAGCGCCTCCTCTTTGATCTCGGAGACGTGCATCTCCTGCTCTATAGAGTCTTTGACATCGGCGATCGTACGTTTGACGCCTCTGAAGAACTTGGCTATCTCTACCATGGTGCTAGGGAGTTTGTCCGGCCCTAAAAACAAGATAGCGATAATGACGATTACAAGAATCTCGGCAAAGCCTAAACCAAACATGTGTTACCCTCTTTTTAACTATGAAGCGAGATTCTAACGAAAGAATGATTAAAAAATCTTCAAGTGCTCAGTTTGGCGTTTTAGTACTCTTGAATGAAGAGTGCGAGTTCGTCGGAGAGGAGATACTCTTTATTGAAGTAGCGCCCGGCATCGCTTGTAAGCTTGCCTTCTCTTGCAAGAAGTTCCGCGCGTTCTATCTCCTTGGACGTGAGTATCTCACGCGAGAGCCCGATATTCGAGCGTAAACCCAAGAAGATCTTTTCGGTTTTGATATCCTCATCGCTCAGCTCTTCAACCTCTATATCGAGAGGATCGTTGAGATACTCCTCGATATTCGTTTTTGGGTAGTAGCGTTTGTTCTCCAGCTTGCCTACCGCTCCGCAGCCTACACCAAGATAGTCTCGGTACTCCCAGTATCCTTTGTTGTGCAGGCTTTGGTAGCTGCCGAAGTTGCTGATCTCGTATTGGCTGAAACCGTGTGCCTCTATCTCGCCAAAGAGCCATTTGGTAAGCTCAAGGGTTTCACATGCCATCTGCGGCTTTTCGCTAAAGGCCGTACCCGATTCTATGGTGAGCGCATAGGCGCTGATATGGTTGATAGGGAGCGAAAAGGCGATATCCAGATCGTGTTTTAAAAGCTCTTGCGTGTCGCCGTAGGTCGCATAGATAAGATCGCACGAGATGTTCTTAAAACCGATATCTGCCGCACTGTTTATAGCTTTGATAGCTTGGAAAGGGGAGTGGGCACGGTGGAGCAGCTTGAGCTTTTTGTCATCAAAACTCTGTACGCCGAAGCTGACCCTATTGACGCCCAGCGCGTACATGCCGCTGAGCCACTCGTGCGTCGCGCTGTTGGGGTTGGCCTCGGTCGTGACTTCGCATTCACATGCCATAAAGGGGCGAAGCGTCTTAAAGATCTCTTTATAAAGATACGGTGCTACGGTCGATGGCGTCCCCCCGCCGATAAAGATCGAACGCAGCGCTTTTGGAGTCGCTTGAAAGCGTTCAAGCTCATGCAGGAGCTGTCTATGAAGTGTGCGCATATAATCACTCTTGAGTTCGAACTTATCGACGTAGGAGTTAAATGAGCAGTAAGAGCATTTAGAGTCGCAAAATGGGATATGAATATAGAGTTGCATGTGAAATTGTAGCAAAATAGTGATAAGGGCACCTCTAAAAACTCTACG
>JACXUD010000281.1 GCA_014764025.1 Campylobacterota bacterium
CCTCTTAGCTTTGGCTAGGAGGTGCGAGCCCCTCCTATAAATAGAGTAAAAATTGCTCCTTCTAAAATCGCACGTAGAGTTTTTAGAGGTGCCCATAAAGGTTGCACATGTCATTTGAAAAGTTAGGAATTATCAAACCCATCGTCGAGGCGATAGCACAGATGGGGATCATAGAGCCTACTCCGGTTCAAGAGCGTGCAATCCCTGAGGCGCTTGCAAAAAAAGATATCTTTGCCACCGCGCAGACGGGTACGGGCAAAACTGCGGCCTTCTCATTGCCTATGATTCAGCGAATTAAACGCGGCGAAGATGAGAAGATCCTCACTCGAGGTGTCGTCATATCCCCTACGCGCGAGCTGGCTTTGCAGATCGCCGAAGATATTACGAATTACGCAAAAAACCTGCCGCTTCAGTGTGTGGTGCTTGTAGGCGGCAAAGATTACAAAGTGCAAACACGTGCAATTCAAAGAGGTGCCGACGTGATCGTCGCTACGCCTGGGCGCTTGGATGAACATATCAAACGTGGGTTAAAGCTTGATAACGTCGAGTTCTTCGTGGTCGATGAGGCCGATAGAATGCTGGATATGGGATTTGCGAAAGAGATACGCAATGTTCACGAGCATCTTCCAAAACGCCATCAGACCATGCTCTTTTGCGCAACGACGAACGATAAGGTTAGAAAGATATCGAAGCTTTTGCTTGTCAAGCCTGTCTTCATTGAAACAGCAAAAAAGAACTCGACCGTCGAGAATATCAATCAGATCGCCTATAAGGTAGATAAAGAGAAAAAAGCGGCTCTACTAGCCTATTTGATCGGTTCGCGCAATATGCAGCAGGTGCTTGTCTTTACGCAGACAAAAGTGAGTGCGGATGCTTTAGAGAGCGAGCTGAAAAAAGACGCTCTTAAGTGCGCCGTCATTCACGGCGATAAGACGCAAGCCGTGCGTACGAAGAACTGGAACAGATTTAAAAATGGCGAAGTGAGAGTGCTTATTGCGACCGATATCGCTTCAAGGGGCTTGGATATAGAGGAGCTGCCGTACGTGATCAACTATGAGCTTCCTCTTGTTCACGAGGATTATATTCATAGGGTAGGGCGAACGGGACGCGCAGGCAGAGACGGGATCGCCATTTCGCTGCTGGATGTGCATGAGCGTCAGGATATCAAAGCGATCGAGAAGCTTATAGATATGAAATTAGAGCAAGATATTGTTGCAGGATTCGAGCCGGATCCAACGATCAAACGCAAAGAGGTAGAGACCGTCAAGCTTAAAAATGAGTACTCAAAGGCTCAAAAGCGTGAGAAGACCAAACGCAGTTTCGTGAAAGCAAAAAAAGAGAAAGTGCTAGGGAAAAAAGGGGACAAAAAGAGCAAGAAATAGCTCTTTTTTCGGCATGTGAATTATATTACCGTCACGTTTACGGCGCTTAGGCCTTTTTTGCCCTCTTGTACGTCGTAAGATACACGTTGTTGCGGCTTTAGGAGTACACGCTCGTTGCCGTTAGAGTTTACACCGCGAAAGTGCACAAATAGATCTTTGCCCGGTTCGCTATCTTGAGAGATAAAACCAAAGCCTTTCACTTCATCAAACCATAATACAGTTCCTGTCTTTAACATAAGACCTCATTTCATAAAAAGTATGCGATTATAACATAAGGCTCTATTATTTTGGTGCTTTGGCAAGAGGAATTCTAAATCCAAAAGTGCTCCCTTTGTTCTTTTCACTCTTAAAAAGCAGCTCTCCTTGCATCATTTGGATGAGAGAAAGAGAAATAGCAAGTCCAAGCCCGGTTCCGCCGTACTGTTTGGTCGTGCTTTTGTCGGCTTGTTCAAACGGCGAGAAAATCTTC
>JACXUD010000282.1 GCA_014764025.1 Campylobacterota bacterium
CTTTATGAGATCATCGACGGTAGAAAACTCAATATTACATATCGTCCTAAAACGGTTGTACCGGTTGAAGAGTACCTTGCAGCACAAGGACGTTTTAAACACCTCTTTAAAGATGAGTATAAACACATGATTAAAGAGTGGCAAGAGCGTGTTGACAGCTACTGGGCTTATCTACAACGTCGTGAAGAGGCAGGAGTATAACTCCTTGCCCTTTACCTACTTGTTCAGCTTTGCATAAGCGACTTTCATTTTTAAACCTATTTCAAACTAAAACCTTTTACGAACTCTCTTTTCTTTAAAGTAATTCAATTGAAAAACGATAAAATTCATCAAATTTACCAAGGATATTCACATGCCATTACTTGATAGCTTTTGTGTCGATCACACAATTATGCCTGCACCCGCAGTAAGGGTCGCTAAAAATATGAAAACGCCAAGCGGTGATGATATAACGGTTTTTGATCTGCGTTTTGTTAAGCCAAATCAAGAGATATTGCCTGAAAAGGGGATTCATACGCTAGAGCACCTCTTTGCGGGTTTTATGAGAGATCATCTCAACTCCGATAAGGTAGAGATTATCGATATATCACCGATGGGTTGCAGGACGGGATTTTATATGAGCCTTCTTGGAACGCCGAGTGAAGAGAGTGTCGTAAAAGCGTGGGAAGATTCGATGCGTGACGTCTTGAATGTAGAGTCACAGTCTGATATACCTGAACTGAATCTCTATCAATGCGGAACCTATACGATGCACTCACTCGATGAAGCTAAAAAGATCGCTTCTGAGGTGCTTCGCAGAGATATCGATATTATGGATAATCAAGCGCTCAAGCTTGATCTAGCAAAAGTAAGGAGCTAGTATGTATATTCTTATTCCCATGGATATGGATGATGTGCAAGAGGCGTCGCTGGTCAGCATCAATGATGCAAAAATATGGGCGCAAGTGCTTATAGAGGGTGGTGAAGTGGTCGAGATAAATCATGCCGCTTCAAGCGATGCTTTTGAGAACTTCTCTGAAGCGGTCGTCGTAAATGATGATAGCGAATATGTATGGCCCTTTATCGAGCAGAATATGCTTGTACTCGTAGCACACACACAGCGTTCGCTCGATGATATCGTGGAGGCCTTTATCTTTAAAGAGCTGCACGAATTGGCATACTAAAGGCTAGATATGAGTTTGGGGCAATTTATGGAGCTCTTTCATCCGCTTCCTGGGAATCACTACTTGCAAGTGATGATGCAGCCAGACGAGACATCCCTTGCACTCATTGAACGTCTAGAAGATGCACGGGGAGAGCTTGCAATAGCACTCTACGGCACGGATGAGAGTTTTGATCTTTCACCCTATTCACATGCCAAAATAGAGAAGATTGCATCGCTTAGCAAGCCGTTTCGAGCACTCCCAAGAGATAACGACATGGTTATCTTTAAAGATATATTCTTGGCACATGAGAGCCAAAAGATGATCCTCAAAGCTGCTTACCATACACTTGCCAATACGGCGCACATTATCATCATTGAAAAAAAAGGTCTTCTCAACATCGAAGCGACCAAAGAGTTACTGGAACGAAACGAGTTTCGTGCTCCAAACGAGATAGAGTGCCTTGAGGGGCATGATCTCATCATGGCAAAGAAGATGCATATGTGGGGTAACGGCCTGTAGCCTTGACAAGTTGCAGATGGCGCTTAAAGCATATGCCCCATATACTCTTTTTTTGTGTTGATATATCCGTCGTTATAGACATTAATAGGTGTGACCGCAGGTACTCTAGAGACAATATTGATTCCTAGACTATTTACATAAGCGATTTTATCTGGATTATTGGTAATGAGTTTAATATCTTTCAA
>JACXUD010000283.1 GCA_014764025.1 Campylobacterota bacterium
TCAAAACGGTTCTCTGTCTCTAAAAGAGTGTAGTCAATCCCACCGCTAAGCTGGTCGATGCTCAGCTCACGCTCTTGCCACTCTAGGTAGTTTTGATGTTCAATCGAGTTGTTTTCACCAAATGTCCCCTCGGCATCACGCGTTTGATTGAGCGTATTGAGAACGTAGAGCTTGGTATATTTGGCATCGAAGTTCTCATAGCTGTATGAGATGTTGAGCATACCGCCGTGTTGAATAGCATCTTTATAGACGTTATTTGTTACGGTGTTGTCGGGTGTCGGGGTCATGACGCCCGCACTTGAGATGAGGTAGTCGTAGGATGTGTATTCGCGAAGCTCGGCATCGTTTTTATACCCGTAGCTTGCAAGCACGCCGATCTCGTGATCATCGCTGATAGTCAAGTTCTGAGAAGCCTCGATGCCGATCTCTCTGCCCATCGGTACAGAGATCTTCTTTGGACTCAAATCGCGCGAAGTCGTAAAATCCTGCATCTGGCTGTTTGTAAAGCTAAGAGAGGGCTGTCTCTGCCCAAGTGTCGGCGTCATCGCACTGTTTAAAGTGGATGAAAAAGGGCGGTATGAGCTATCATATCCGCTCCAATCACTCTTTGAGCCTTGGTAAGAGGTCGCCTCTTTGCCCATCGTCGAGTGAGCGTTCACACCCATTTTGAGTTTGACATAATCCTCGTCTTTGGTCTGTTTGGTTCTGATATTAACATATCCGCCGCCGAATGCGCCCGTGATGTCGGATGAGAAGCTCTTTTGAACCTGCAGGCTTCCGATGACGCTGCTTGGGAACATATCGAGTGGAACCGTTCTTTTGATAGGGTTAGGCGAAGGCAAACTCATGGAGTTGAGCTCCGTGCTTGAGTAGCGATCCCCCAGACCGCGGACATAGATATACTTACCGCCCATAAGCGTGATGCCCGCTACGCGTTTGAGCGCGCTCGCCGCGTTGCTATCACCCTGCTTGCTCATCTGCTCGCTTCCGATGACGCTTGCGATAGAGTCGCTGTTCTTCTCTTCGGCTACGACGGAGGCGATGCTTCCTTCGACGTTTGGAGCAAGAACGACAAACTCCTCAAGCTCCATAGAGGCAGGGGAGAGCTCCACGAACTTCATGACGTTCTCTTTTGCCGTGACCGTGACTTTGACCGTCTGTGCGCTATAGTCGCTGTGGATGATGGAGAGTGTGTGCTCGCCTGCAGGAAGCGTGAGAAGGATATTCCCTTTGGCATCACTCATCATCTCGACATCCATCCCCTTGACGAATGCGCGTGCTTTCTCTATCGGTTTTTTATCTTCTGATGAGCTCAGAGCGATCTGCACCGTACCGTTTTCTATTTTTTTCACTTCGGCTTGGGCGGTCGTTGCAGCTTTAGGAGCCTCTACGTCGGTAAATGCAAGCGAGTTGTCACTCTTAAGGGATAGAATGATCTGCGACTCGCGGTTTGCTTCGATGATGAAGTTCTTTCTCACAAAGGCTTGCGCACTCTTGCCATCTTTGGCTACTACTTGTAGCTGGTAGGCACCTACGGGTAAAAGTGCGTGCAGATAGCCGTCGCTATCACTCACATACTCGCCGATCTTGGCTTTGTTCTCTTGATTGATGATAAGTACGCTCTGATTTGCAAGTGCTCTACCCTCTTTGAGGATATAAAAAGAGAGCTCGCCAGCACCTTGTGCTAAGAGGCTCGATATCAAAGCTATTAAAAGGATTGCATATTTCATAGTTCACACTCCCACTTCTCCTCTTTACACTTTTGGATACTTTTGCGTATCTCTGTCGCTTTTTGGAAAAGGTCCGGTTTGGTTAATTTTTTCAGTTCATTTTCACATGCC
>JACXUD010000007.1 GCA_014764025.1 Campylobacterota bacterium
TCGGCATTGGCTACTTTCGAACTGCTCAGAGTATCTTCCGAATTCCATTTTGCATACCAATCCTTCTCAAGCGCAAAGCTGATCGAATCATAGATCTCAGCTTTCTTTGCTTCGCTTACACTCTCTAGTTTCAGCTCTTTGAGTATGTTCTCAAATAGCTCCTTCTCGCTTGAGCCCATAGTGCTCAGAGCGCTCACCGCAAAAAGGTGTACGGACATTACAATTAACATGATCCATTTTTTCATATTATCTCTTTTTTGATCGGCACAATTCTATTCTCATCAAAGTAAGATATCTCTTAACCCCGCTATCTCCTCTTGCGCTTTTGCGTAGCTTAGCGGCGTGCCGATATCTCTGTGATACACATCATTTAAAAAGGTGTTTATCCTGCCCATATAATGCGGCAAAACATCAAGGCTAAAATCGACATCCTCTTTGCCAAGTGAGCGCATAAACTCTATCACGCTTGGCTCGCAGATATAGACCGCCCCGTTGGCAAGGTTTGAGGGCGGGTTTTGCACCTTCTCATGAAACGCCTGCACCACGCCACTTTGGTCGAGTTCGACTATCCCGCAGCTTTGGGGCGTATCGGTGCGAAAGAGCATCATGGTTATTTCACACCCCTTTGGACGCGCGGCATGCGAATCTATAAATGCCCCAAAGTCGCAAAACGAGAGATTATCGGCGTGAACCAGCATAAAGGGCTCATTTTGAAAAAATGATTCGTTCGCGACTGCCGCCCCGCCCGTGCTCAAAAGATACCCCTCATAGGCGAGCTCGATTCTCTCTTTATAGGGTGAGCTCTCAACGAATGCCTCTATCTGCTCATGCAGATAGTGCGTATTCAGTAGGAACTTCTCAATTTTGGCATGTGAAAGATTCTCCAGCCAATAGGATAAAAGCGGCCTGCCGCCGATAGGCACAAGAACTTTTGGCATGTGAAATGTGAGCGGTCGCAACCTCGTCCCCTCGCCCGCACACAAAAGCAGCGCTCTCACGACTCCAGCTCTTTGAACATCTCTTCACGCTTGATGGGCACGTTGCCCACGCGGCTGATCTGAATAGCCGAAGCAAGCGAGCCCAGATAGGCCGCCTGCCATACGCTAGCACCCACGGCCAAAGCCATCGCCGAGGAGGTAAGCAGCGAATCCCCCGCACCGCTCACATCTTTGACGACCGTGCCAAGGGCATTGATATTATCGGTCAGCAGCCCGTTCTTTGGCGTGTTGTAGATCATCATCCCCTCGGCACCGAGCGTAGTAAAGATATATTTGGCATGTGAATTTGCGGCAAGCTTCTCCGAGAGCACGACAAGCCCCGACTCAAAATCAGAGAGCGAGAGGCGTATCTCGCGTTCTGTCGGAGTGACGAGCGTCATATGTTTGAACTTCGAGATATCCCCCACCTGCGAGGAGCTTTGCGAATCGGCCGCCATCAAAACACCCTTTGCCCTTCCAAGAGTGCTGAGCTGTTCGATCAGATTTTTAGAGAGCACCCCGTAGCTAAAATCAGAGAAGATAATAAGATCGATCCCCTCTATTTCACATGCCAGATCCTCGAGCATAAGCGATTCGATATCAAACGAGATGGAGTGAGCTTTGAGGTGATTGACCCGCAGCAGCGTCTTTGAAGCGGCGCGAAAACGCTGTTTGAGCGTTGTAGGGCGCGTGGAGTCGGCGTAAAGAAACGTCTTTATCCCAAGTTTTACCAGCCCCTCTTCAACGTACGCTTTATTGGCATCATCCCCAACCGCCGAGAAGAACTTCACCTTTGCGCCAAGACTCGCGGCATGTGAAGCCACGATCGCCGCACCGCCGATGAACTTGTTGCTTGCCAGCGGGGAGACGACGATGGTGGGGTCCTCTTGGCTCATCCCCAGCGCTTCGCAGGTGATATACTCGTCCACGATCGTATCGCCGATAACCAAAACATTCAGATCGCTAAAGCGCTCCAGTATCGCTCTAAGCTCGTTCTGAGCGAATTTATGACGTTTTAAAAAGGCGTTGTTGTGCTCCACTTTGGTATTGGATGCTAAGAACTCCGCGCGCAGCAGATCCATAGAAGCAAAACCGATCTCACCCGAACTAAAGAGCAGCTTGCCTCTATAAGCTTTGATGACCCCTAGTTCCGGATTGTGTTTGGTTGCGAACTCTTTTCCTTTTACTACGATATCAGGCTTGGTTCGTTCAATGAACTCCACCGCACTCTCACGCATGATAAAGGCCTCGTCCACGTAGCTTGTCGCTTTGATGGACTCCAGACGGACATCCTCGCCGACCCCTTTATTGTGCGACATCTCATCCGAATTGACCCCCACGATAAGATAGTCGCCGCTCTCTTTGGCGAACTTGAGCAAGCGAAGGTGACCGGGGTGGAGGATAACGAAGTCCCCATAGACGAAGACCGTGCGTTTTCTATTTTTCATAGTGGCTCCTTAGATGCGCCAGATAGCTTTGGAGGTTTTGATGCAGCGGTTTAGGTCGAAACTGCGGTATCGCGGCACGAAGTTTCGAGATATCGAAGTGCAGATCACCTGCTCGCCGTGAACTATTCGGCGCAATAAACTCAATTTTTGGCTCAATGCCGACTATTTTAAAGAGCCCTTGTGCAAGCTCCAATATCGTGACGCTCTCGCCGCTTGAGAGGTTGTAAACCCCCTCTGCCTCGTGTTCTATCAACATTTCAAGCGCTTGGAGCATATCGTCGATATAAAGGTAGTCGCGTTTGAGCGCGCCCTCCCCCGTGATCGTGAGCGTGCCGCTTTGCAAGACTCTTGCGGCCATCTTTGCCACGGTGCTATTCGTGTAGTCGCCTCGGCCAAATATGCCGCTCGTACGCACGATAGTGAGCTTGATGCCGTAATTTTTGCAGAAGGTTCGAAGCATATATTCACATGCCGTTTTTGCGGTGGCATAGAAGTCATCGGGAGCCAAAGGACTCTCTTCGGTTATCGGTTCTGAAGCGGTATCGATGCCGTAAACATCGATGGAGCTAAAGTAAAGCAGATGCTTTACACGCTTTTTTTCAAGCGCGCGAAGCAGGTTTTGAACCATGGCGATATTTTGGTTCATCGACTCCATATCGTTCGCCCGCAGCCGCGTGATCGCCGCGCACATAACTACCCTGTCATTGGGCAAGAGCGCCGAGAGAACCCTTTGGCTCTCCTCTTTTTCCAGCAGATCGCAGCTCTTGGAGTCCAGCGCCCACACCTCTTTGTGAGCCGCGGCGTAAAACGCCGCTATATTGCTCCCCACGAATCCGTTTGCACCCAAGACGACGATACGCGACATGCTACTCGACGACCTCATCTTTGGGTTTGAGCCAGCCGCATCGGTTGCACGCCTCGACCAGACCGCGCTCTTTGATGATGGCTTTAAACTCTTTGAACCTCTCGCCGAATATGATCGCCTCTAGGCTCATCTCGCGCACGTTGCCCATAGAGACCGCAAGGCAAGGGCAGAGGTTGCCGTCGTAGTTGATATGCACGCTCGACCAGGGGAATTTACAGGGTTTGAAATCCTCGTAGTTCATCGCCTCGCCGTTGAGTAGGTGAAGATTGTGCAAATCGTCTTGCACGATGAACGAACCCACTTTGGGGTGCATGAAGGAGCGTGCAGTATGTGAGATGTTATAGGCCTGCACCTTCATGAACTTCTCTTTGATACGTTCGAAGTTCTTATATACATAGGCGTGCGAGGTCTCGAATATCTTATCCATATCGTATATCTTGTCCGAGTGCTGCAGATAGGAGCCCTTTAGGAACTGAAAGCCGTGGGTCTCGCACCCCAGCTCCTCGACGCAGTAGCGGTATATATTAAAGAGCTCGCCGGCATTCTCGTCAAGCACCGTCGTTTTAATATCAAGCACCGCTTCGCTGCCAAGCTCGCTTTTGCGTCTTTTAAAATAGGCCAGATTCTCTTTGAGCCTCTCCCACTCTTTTGGCGTCACGTCGCGCACGGTGTTGCCGATATTGTCGATAGAGATGGAGAGGACCTTGAAGTTTTTGTGTTCCAGCAGTTTATCGATGATCTCGTGTGTGAGCAGCAGACCGTTGGAGATGATATTGCACGCAACCCTCTGGACGACCCGCTCAAAGAGCTCCAAGAACCTCGGGAACATGAGCGGCTCGCCGCCCGTGAGGGTGACGCGGGCATTTTGGGGTATCTGCTCCAAAAGCGATATCCAGTCATCAAAGCTCATATTTTTCTCTAGGCGCTTCTTCTCCTGAAAACAGAAGCTGCACTTGAGGTTGCAGAGGTTGGTGAGCACGAAGACATAGCGGTGGGGCAGTACGTTCTCATGCTCATAGGCGTAGTCGGTGAACTCTAGCAGATTGTTGTGAAACGCGATATTCTTATTTGTGCCAGTCATTGCCGTATCTTTTGAGTTTATAGAGTCCCTTGTCCTCACGCAGTTTAGGCAATAAGAGCTCTTCGTTTCTCCACGGGTCGTGCACAACGGAGAAGTTCCTTCCCCCCACTAGCGCCTTCTCTTGGGCGCTGAGCCAGCAAAAGCACTCATAGATGTCATCCATGCTCGTCCCCTCGGAGCGCTCCATGAACTCCTTTGTAGTGCGGTGTTTCTCGCCGCTTGGGTCGCTGTGTTTTAATATCAGATCATGCACCTTCGTCTTGACCCATCCCGGCCCTATAAGCATGAACTTCATATCCTCGTTCTCGGCATCGAGATACTCGCACATCTTGAGCAGCATGATCTTGCCCGCCGCAACCGCAGAGAACTTCACCACCTCCGAATTGATCCCGGCCGTGCCGAAAAAGAAGACGTCGCATATTTTCGTTTTGTCGCGAAAGGCGTGCATCATGTGCAAAAGACGCAGCTGCTGCGTGGAGTTGATATCGACCGAGTCGCGCCACAGGCTAAAATCGGTATCGAAGAAGTTCTCCATCGGCAGCGGTGTGGCTGGACATGAGATGAAGATATCCCAACGCAGGTCAAGCTTCTCGAACTCTTTTATGAACTCAGAAGCGCTCACCACACTGCCGAGCTCCAGCTGAAAGAGCGAAAGGTTCCCATCGCTTAGCGGCAGACCCTGCAGCGAGGAGGCCGAACGGTAGGTGCCCACCACGCGGCGCCCCTCGCGCAGATAGCGAATGGCAAGCTCTCGGCCTATGTCGCTGCCGATACCCACGATCAAAACGGCACTCTGTTTCATCTGCGCACCATCAGACCGCGAAGCTCCGCCTCGTCCAAGAATGGCGCCATATCCTCCAGCGTCGTGGCACTCACGCTGCCGTCACTCTGAGTCTTAAAGGCCATCCTCGGGATGAGCTCCTGATCCGGCGAGGTCATGATCTCGCACACCGTCGGCTCGTCGCTCTGCAAGAAGCGCTCTATCGAAGCGGCGATGTCGTCACCCGCACAGACCCTCATAAAGGCTATGCCGTAAGCAGGCACGACCTTGGAGTAGTCAGGCATGCTGATGCCGCCGCTCTCGCTCGAACCTGCATAGCGATCCTCCAAAAACGCCCCTTGGGTGTGGCGGATGGCAAGGTAGCCGACGTTGTTGATAAGGAGTATCTTCACGGGGAGCTTGTGGTGATAGATGGTCTGCAGCTCGTGGATATTGAACTGCATACTCCCATCCCCGATGATACAGAGCGTCCTCTTTTTGCCGTGTGCGAAGCAGGCCCCGACCGCTTCGGGGAGTCCGATCCCCATCGAACCTATCCCCGCCGAGACGATCATTCGCTGGTTTGCTTTTAAACGCATTACCTGAAATGGCATATAGAGTGCGGTTCCGCCGCCATCAATTGCGATAACGTCATCATCCGCAAGGGCATCGCTGAGCGTATCAAGGTAGCGGTATGGGTCTATATAACCGTTCTCTTTCTCGTTCGCGCTCGTGTTGTAGCTTTGGTATCTAGTAAAGTATTCTCTCCACTCTTCCCTTTTAGCCGCGCTATATTTGTGCATTTCGGCGCTTAGGCATTGAATAAAATCCTTTGCATCCGCCTGGATCGCCAGATCGACCTTCACCGTCTCAAACTCCAGCTCATCTTTGTCGATATCGACGATGACGATCTTGGCACCCGGTGCGAAGCGCTCAAAACGCGTTCCGCTCAACGGGATGCTCAGGTGCGATCCTATGGCGATGATCAAGTCGGCGTTCTGCACGCTCAAGTTCGCCCCTCTCTGCCCTGCGATACCGAGCCTGCCGCAGTTGAGGGGGTTGGATGCGCTGAACATATCGGTGGAGTTCCATGTGCTCACAAACGGAAGCTGCAGCTCCTCGACAAGAGCGTTTATCTCACTCTTTGCACCCGCAAGGCGTACGCCGTTACCCACTACGCACAGCGGTCTCTTTGCCTCTTGCAGCAGGGCGCATACTCTTTTTACCTCATCCGCAGTCGCTTGGGGTGTGTGCTTTTGGCTCACATACCCCTCAAGCATATGCGGCTCTATCTCGCTCCACTGAAAATCCATCGGGATATCGATCCAGACCGGCCCCGGACGTCCCGAGGTCGCTATATGAAGCGCCTTTTCAAGCTCGTAGCGTATCTTTTCAGGGCTATCCAGCATCACGGCATACTTGCTTATGGGCTCGACAAGCGTGACGATATCCATCTGCTGCGAACCGACTTGGCGTATCTTTGAGCGGTGGTTCGTATGCTCAAAGCGCTGCTGACCCGACATGAAGATGGTCGGGATAGAGTCCAGATATGCCGCTGCAAGCCCCGTGAGCGCATTCGTGCCGCCAGGCCCAGTGGTGACGATGCAAGCCCCAAGCCCGCTCACTCTGGCATAGGCCTCTGCGGCACACGCTGCGGCTTGTTCGTGGTGCGTATAGACCGCCTCGATATTTTCGTTCTTATCGATAGAGTCAAAAAAATGCACGACCGCACCGCCGGTGACGCCAAAGACCTCTTTGACCCCGGCTTGCACCAAAAAATCCGCTACATAATCCGTCAGTTTCATCTTCTCTCCTTTATCTGCTTTGCAACTCTCATGATCATATCCTCTTGCCCCGCTATCACCCTCTGGGCACCAAGCTCTTGAAGGATCGCACCGGGCTCCACCTGCATCTCTTGCGCCGCTCTTGCTACATGCGGTTTAAATCCCGAAAAGACACCGTAGAGACCGCTTAAGATACTCAGCATATCCGAGTGGGGCAGCTCTGTCGCGATACCCTTCTCTACATACTCTGCGAGTGCAAGCAGCCCCTGAAGCCCTGCTTTGCATCGGTAGCCCTCTCGCTCGCACAGAGCCGCTACGATCTCTAGGGGCGCGTTGCCCGCACCCGCACCGAAGCCTCTGCTGCACCCATCGGCCAACGACGCACCGGCCGCAAGGCTCTCAAGCGTATTGGCGACCGCCAGCCCCATATTGTTATGGGCATGAAATGCCACGGGGATGGAGAGGTTTTGAACCAGCAGCGAGACCCTCTCGTGCACCATAGAGGGGGTCATATAGCCTGCCGAATCGAACAGAAACAATCCGTCTGCACCGTAGGATTGCGCCAATAGGGCTTGCTCCAAAAGCGCCTCAGGAGCGAGCATATGCGACATCATCAGCGAAACATAGAGCTCTTTGCCAGCCGATTTGATATAGTCGGCGTAGCCGATGCTCAGACTCACCTCGCTGCAGTGAACGCCTACTCTGAAGATATCGACTCCCGAGGAGATCGCATCGGACACCTCTCTTTTAAGCGAGGCGAATCCCGGCAGAACCAGTGCCGCCAGCCTAGTCGTACTCAGATACTTTTTGGCACTCTCGATCATTTGAGTGTCACTTAGAAGCGCTGTCCCCACTTGCAGCGATGAGCCGCCAAGGCCGTTTCCGTGTCCCACCTCGATGATATCGACTCCGGCATCTTGGGCAAGTTTAGCGTAATTCTCTATCTGCTCTTGCGTTATGGCGTGCTTGAGCGCATGGTTCCCGTCGCGAAGCGTCGAATCGTAAAGGGTTATGGTTCGCATCTATAGACTCCGTTCTTTGCCAGACTCTGCGCCACGTGGATAGCGGCGCAGGTGATGATATCGAGATTTCCGGCGTATGCAGGCAGATAGTCACCCGCCCCCTCGACACCGACCATCATGCCGAGCACGCCGTCGCTATAGCTAGGCGCCATCAGCAGGTGATATCCGGGCACATAGCTTTGGATATGCGACACCACCTCATAAAAGAGCTCTAAAAAGGCCTCCTCTTGGTAGTGCTTCACTTTTGCCTTGATGCTTACTTGCATATTGATGCTCGGCTCTGCGGGATTGACGATAAGGATGGTCTTGGCCCTCTCGACGTTGCAAAAGCTCTCGAGCGCTTCTTGCGTCGCGTCGATATACTCGCTGACGTTCTCGCGTGTCGCCATCCCCGCACTCTTTGAAGCGATGGTCGAAACCACCTCGACATACTCCAGCCGACCGTGTATCTTCGAGATCGCCTCTACGACCGCGATGGCCGCTTGGCCGCCGCAGGTGACCATATTGACGTTACACTCATGCAGAGCATCGCTTAGATTGATCTCGGGCACGACGGCGTGGCCTATGCGCGAAGGGGTCATATCGATCACGCGAACGCCGAGGTGCTCTAGTTTTTTGGCATGTGAAATATGCGCCGCCGCCGAGGTGGCGTCAAAGAGCAGGTCTATTGCCTCGGCTCGCTCCTCTATCGCTTCGATGCTATCGGCGCTGAGATTGACACCCAGCTCTTTTGCAAATGCAAGCCCCTTTGATGCCTCGTCCCTACCGGCAAGCAAAACAACCTCCAGCCACGGGGATTTGAGCGCTTTTACCAAAAGGTCTAATGCGATGTTGCCGCTGCCAAGGATCGCTACGCGGATTTTTCTATTCTCTAAACTACTCATATTTCCTATGCTTAAAAGACAAGGTTCTGTCTTGATTTTCTTCGTATTTCGTTAAGCTCTTCAATGCTCAGCCCCCATAAAGAGGCCACTTTTGCTATCCTGTCCGGAGCAAAATTTATTCTATCCCACTCATAGAGACGCAAAATCGAGATATCCTGCGCGCTCCACTCCTCCGATTTGATCTGAGAGTAGCGCCAGTCGGTCTTAGGGAACTCCTCGTTATGCACCAAGAACTCGCCCATAGAGGCGATGTTGTAGAGCTCCGTTCCGTACAGAGGCACCGCGACGAAGAACTTGACGTAGTCCGCCCCGCAATGCTCCGCGAATCTGATCGTCTCGCGTATCTCTTCCCACGTCTCGCCCGAGAAACCGATGATGAAGTTGGCAATGCAGTGCATCCCGTAGCTATGTATCTTCTCGATGATCTTTGGCACCTGCTTGAGATCCTTTATCGGCTTTTTTACGATCTGCTTTAATACGCGCTCCGTACCCGATTCAATGGCCACGTTAAGACCGATGCAGCCCGAATCCCTCATAAGGCGAAGATGCTTGTCCGTAAGCAAAAAGAGGGCAAATGCCGTACCGACCCATTTAAGATTCACCTCTCTGTCGATCATCTCTTGAAAGAGCTCCGCCGCATAGCGTCCGCCGTTGGCCATGAGCATATTGTCATCGCCGAATACGATCGACTTTATACCGTAGCGCCCCTTGAGATACAATATCTCATCGACAACGTTTTTTGGGTCTTTGTAGCGCACCTTTTTGCCCGAGATCATCTCGACTTGACAAAAAGAGCAGCCAAAGGGGCATCCTCTGGTCGTATTGACGCTGTAGGAGGGATACTCGGGCGGACGGTTGGGGCCTATGCGCTCTCCCCTTTGAAGATACTCCTCAAAATTGATAAAGGAGTAGTCCGGCCACGGAAGCGTATTGAGGTCTTCGACCCAGACGATATCCCCCACGACCACCTCCCCCTCTGCATCTCGGTAGATAAGCCCTTTGGTCGGCCTCTCTGCTTCGCCTTGCAAGAAGAGCAAAAGCTCTCTTAAGACGAACTCCCCCTCGCCGCGTATGCCGTAGTCGATCCGGCGGTTTCGAAAGGCGAACTCATACTTTGTCGTTATATGCACGCCCCCCGCGATCACGAGGATATCGGGCTTCACCGATGTCGCAAGCAGACACAAGGTGACGGGGTTAAGGTCCCACACCGTGTTCATATCATCCTTTTGCCACCGCTGATTGGGATAGGTAAGCACCAATTTTTTCATTCTTTCGCTTTATGGAATAAACCAGTAGTAATCGCCGCTGTAGCCGCATTCGTCAAAAAATCTCTTCCACTCTTCGGTGTGCATCATCGTAAGTGCGGTGAGGTTCCACGCCTCCATCGCCCTTTGCTCCTCTTCGTCGCGGTAGGCGTCAAGCGTTATGAAGGCATCCTTTTTCGTGACCCGCATCACCTCGCCGAGCGCTTTTTTCATATCTTTGCGCTCCAAGTTATGCAAGGTCGTGATGGAGATGACAAGGTCAAAGCTCCTATCTTCAAAAGCTAGCTGCCTCGCATCGCCCACTTGCACGTACTCTTTGATCTCCTCTTTGGCATGTGAGATCGCATACTCCGATATGTCGATGCCGCGCACCTCTATTTCGGGATAGAGGCGTTTGAGATCATAGAGCATAAAGCCTTTGGCACACCCCACGTCAAGCACTCTCGAGCCGCTTTTGAGGCCGTAGAAATCCACGAAGTCATGCACTACATTTTCCCAAAAACGGGGGTGGTAGTTATACCCGCCATAGCCGCACGATCTCTCGCCGTCAAAGAAATCTCTGCCGAACTCGCGCGCTTTGAGGCGATCTTGCTCCGATTTGGTCTCAAACCGCTTTGTGACGTCTCGTTTGCTTTTGGGGTAGTTTTTGAGCAGGTCGATCTCTTGGCGCATCAAACGAACCCTATGTGCTCTTTATCGATGTTCAGATAGTCAAGCAGCATCTTGTTTGCCTCATTGGCGATGCAGTGGTGATTGCAGACGCCCGAGGGGTCTATCTTGTAGAACTTCTCTTTGTCGTTCATCCAAAACTCTCTAAAACTCACATCCTTGATGCTTCCAAGCAGCCCTTCGTCCAGGTTATAGGCCTTGTCGTGGCAGGAATAGACGTTCATATCGGCTCCGATGACGGGAAGCACCTGCAGATAGGGGCACCAGTCATATTTTTTCTCGAACTTGTCCTCTAGAAGGTGGTAGCTGTCGAACACCTCGAAGTTATCGTCTTCGAAGTCCGCTTTTGCGCGTTTGCACTCCGCCGAGGTCGCTTCAAAGATATCCTTGTGATACTCGTTATTCTCCGCCCCGCTGTTGCTCACCACGCACGGCGAGAGCTTGATGCTGTCCACGCCGAGCTCTTTGACCATCTTGACGAACTCATAGACCCTGTCGTGGTTATCTTTGTCGATGATAAAACTGATCCCCAAAGCGCACTTGCCGCCCAGCTCTTTAAAGGCACGCAGATTGTTCATCACCTTGGTGAACTCCCCCTCTTTGATGCCGCGGTATTTGGCGTAGCTCGCATCGTCCCAGCCGTCTATGGAGATGCGTATCCATGTCCCGTGGTGCGCGAATATCTCGGCGACCTCTCCGTTTAGGTTTGCGCCGTTCGTGAGTGCCGCGAACTCGATCTTCGTGGTCGAGAGCTTTTGCAGCGTCTCGAGCAGATACTTGTAGTAAAAGGGGTCTCCGCCGCCGCTGAAGGTGATCGCCTTCACACCCATCGCTTCGCAGTCGTCGATGATCTGTATCATCTTCTCTTTTGGG
This sequence comes from Campylobacterota bacterium, assembly GCA_014764025.1. GTDB lineage: Bacteria > Campylobacterota > Campylobacteria > Campylobacterales > Sulfurimonadaceae > JACXUD01. Next base: position 11,629 of record JACXUD010000007.1, read on the forward strand.
ATGTAGTCCTTTATCACCATATCCTTGCCCAGCTGTATCCCCTCCACGCGGTAGGAGCAGTACCAGCAGTCGTGCGCGCAGACGTTCGTGGGCTTGATGCGGATATGCACGGGAGGGAGGATCGTGCCGCTCTCTCTTGGAAGCGACTCTATTTTATCGCTATAGTTAAAGATTTTATATTTTGAATATTTCGATTTTTTATGCATATTGTTTACTTTGATCTTAGATATACGGGGCCCTCATACGTGAACATCTTTTCGATATCGCCTGCAAGGCTCTCTTTGTCGGGTGCGAGAAGCAGGAAATTCTTGAAAATACCCATCATCTCGACATCATCGCCGTCCATACAGTGGCTGCGCCCCAATTTTTCGAAGTAGTTATCGGCACCTACGCCGATAAGTTTAACGTTCATCTTATGTTCATTCAAGTCATAACGTATCTGCTCGTAACCGCGCATCACCAAAAAGGGCACCTGAGAATAGACGATGGGCTTTAACCCAGCCAGATACATCCCGGCACTCATCCCTATCGTTGCTTGCTCGCAGATGCCGACATTAAAGACGCGCTCTTTATGGTTCATAAAATAGTCATCAAGCACCGAAAACCCCATATCGCCCACCAAAAGAACCATCTTCTCATCGTTTTTGAAGTAGTCGTAGATGGCCGCCATCACCTCTTTTTTGCCCACTAACTCACTCATCGCTCTCTCCTATTACATAGCCGTCTTGTGTAGGGCATCTAAAGTGATAGGCGATTGAGTCCTCGCACATTGCAAGCCCCTTGCCCTTGATAGTATCGCAAAAGAGCACACTAAAGTTGGCATGTGAATCGGCATGTGAATTGTTAAAAAATTCACCCATCTTCTCGCGCAAAAGTGCCTCGTCATGGCCGTCTATCTTGCTAAAACGCTCCGTATAGGCGCTCATCACTTTGGCAAGGCGTTCGTTATCAAGCCCCACGTCTGCAACTCTATCCATCGCCTGCAGATTGTTGGCATCGACGATGACGAGCAGATTATCAAGCCTAAAGCGGTACGCAAGTGCTAACGCCTCGAAGTTGCTCCCCTCTTGCATCTCGCCATCCCCCACGATGCAGACCACTTTATTGCTTTTGCCTTGCATCTTTAAAGCCTGCGCCATGCCCACGGCTATGGGCAGACCGTGACCAAGCGAGCCCGTCGAGGCCTCGAGCATATAATCTAGATTTTGCGTCAAGCACCCTTTGATGGAGGCGCCGTTATAGAAGTGCTCAAGCTCAAAATCCGGCAGAAATCCAAGCTCGTTGAGTATGACATAGTAGGCATACGCCCCGTGCCCCTTGCTAAAGATGAGTCTGTCACGGCTCTCGTCGCGCGCGTCTGCTTTGTTGTATTTTAAAAAGTCGCGAAAGAGCACGACCAGCATCTCCACGCACGAGAGCGAAGGGGCAAGATGCCCGGCACCGCTTTTGCATGAGAGAGTGATCGTTTTTTGGCGCACAGTGTTTGCGTTAAGCATCTTTGTCACCCAAACACGCAAACCACTCTTTGGTCGCCTCTTTGATACTGCTCTCATCCCATACCGGAGCTTCTCGCCACTGCTCTATGTTCTCTAGCATGATCTTCACCCCCTCTTCAAACTTCACTTTTGGCTGCCACCCAAGCAGCGTTTGTATCTTGGTAATATCGGCAAAAGTAGAGTCGGGCTCACCCGGGCGTTTTGGGATATGCACCTTCTCGCCGCCCAAAAGCGAAGCGAGCAGATTGATGCTGTAGGTGTTGCCGCTGCCCACGTTGAAAATCTCGCCGCTAAAGTCGCTTTGGCTGGCGGTGTAGCAGGCATCGACGATGTCACTTACATAGGTGAAGTCGCGCGTCTGCTCGCCATCACCCACGATGGTGAGGGGTTTATTGTTGAGTAGCTGTGCCAAAAAGACCCCAAACACCGCCCCGTAGGTGCCACTGGTGCGGTGGCGAAGGCCGTAAACATTAAAAAAACGCATGGAGAGCACGGGCATATTATAGACCTGTCCCCAGTGAAGCACATACTCCTCGCCGATGCGTTTGGTGTGGGCGTATGGATATTCGGGCTTGATGGGTGAGCTCTCGGGTGTGGGGTAGAGCTCAGGGATGCCGTAGCATGAGCTTGAAGCGGCATAGACGAACTTCTTGAGGTTTTTGCTCTTTTTAGCGGCCTCCAAAACACGGATAGTGCCGTCCACATTGGCCTTGTGGTATTTGAGCGGCTCGTTGATAGAGGGAACGATATCGGCAAGAGCGGCAAAATGAAAGACGTAATCGGCATCGCAAAATGCCTCATCTAAATCCATACCGTAATCGCCGATATCCGCCTGCACGAACTTTATCGCCCCCTTGTGGTGCGCGATGTTCTCCAACCTGCCGTTTGCAAGGTTGTCGATGACCGTGACCTCATACCCCTTTGATACCAGCAAATCGACCATATGCGAACCGATAAACCCTGCCCCGCCCGTTACTACTGCTTTTTGCTTCATTCTCTTCACACCTTTTCTTATTTTTCTTACTTCTTTACACCTACTGTATTGGTACAGCTTTTTGTGATACTTCCCATATTTTTTCTAATGCATCAATAATTTCTTGATCAATTTTCTTTACGTCTAAAAAGTCAGCAATCTCGTAATATCTACCTTTTGAAAGTGAGCCTTTAGGTAATTCCATTTTTAAAAAATAATTATTCAATAATTTTTCAATCACTTCTTCTGATGCTTTTACATTTTCATTCCAAGGCAACTGCCCATCATTTGTTATCTTAAATGCTTGCTCAAATTCTTGAATCGTCTGTCGCATTGCCTCTTCTCTCTTAGATGACTCACCAAATAAAAGAAGATCATCATTATCACCGCTTCCTTTTGCCCATGAGATCAATACTTCTGGAAAACAAAAATAATTTTCTAATTCTCTTTTTGACCACATGAGTTCTACGAGATTATTAGATGATTGTAAAGGCTTATCGATTCTATCAAAAATTGCTATTCCAACTAAATCGTTTTTTGCTTCGAGTAATCCAAAAAAATGCTCTCTTGAACCCTTAGGTTGATTGTGGCCTAAAAAATGGACGAAAGCAGTATCCATAGCATTATAAATATCTTCTCTACCTAATTTACGAGCAAACCTTTTCAAAATTTCCAAATCTGTAGATCCCTCAAGATAAAGAACCCATCCTTTTTCTTCTGCCGCATAATAGTTATCAAATCCTATCTCAACGAGTGCTTTTTTTAACTGCGAACTTTTGCCTTGTAGTAGCTGATGCGGCTTACCTAAAAATGCTATCACGCTATCTTTTTGTATTGCTTCATTAAGAACTACTTCTGAATGACTTGCAGAAATTACTTGGCAGTTTTGTTCTGATGCCACATCATTAATCAATCTATAAATTTGTCGTTGTCTCAATATTTCCAAGTGTGCATCTGGCTCATCAAGTAAAATTGTGACATTTGGTTTTGCATACAAGTATGACAATAACAATAGTGTTTGTTGCATTCCTCGTCCTCCGGACATCAAATCCAATTCCACACCGTTTTGCTCTCGATATGTCATAATCACTTCGCCTCTTATCTCATTAAATATCGGTTTTTGTAGATCAACTCCAAATAACGTGTTCATCTGTGTTTTTAATTTATTCCAAATCAGTTCATCACGTTGCAATAAGGAATAACAAAGATTTCGCAAAATTTGTGCAGTTTGTCCTTCACCGATTAAGACATTAATTCTTCCTTCTTGTAATCTAGGTTCTATTGAGGTTAATCCTGACATCGGAGGAAGAAAAGCAACATGTATTTTTTCAATTACATCTTGAGGTGGTAAAATCATTTCATTACTAGATGTGTCTATTTTTAATGGCCTACAATAAAATGATTCAGCATTTGCATAATCAAATTCAAATCCAAAACTCCATTCATGACCTTCTGTTATTCCATCGACAATTATTTCTATTAAAATATTTTTGGTTTTTTTCGTTTCTTTTGTAAATTCTCTTACGTGTAGATCATTCCATAACAAATTTGCTGATGGGACTGAAACGGCTATCATCTCCTTTCTGTTAATAGTGACTCCACTACGTTTTTTGGCTTTACTGTCATACCCTCTTTTATCAATCCAAGCTTTCAAGCCTGTTTCCCATAAAATTAATGCTTGCAACGCAGATGTTTTCCCTGAATTATTAGGTCCCACAAAAACAACAGCTTTATTTAATGGTATAGAAGCTTCTTTGATTTTTTTAAAATTTCGTATTGTTAATTTTGTAAACATCTTGTCTCCAACAATTTTTTTTATATAAAATTATCATGCGCCTGCGGATTTTTGAGCCGCCAGAGGTAGCGGTTCACCTCATCCATGCGGCAGTTCACGCGGCAGTCGTTGATATCGAGCCCGTTTTGCACGAAATCATAGGAGGCCTTGCGTTTTTCGCCCTCCCATATATCGCTGAAGCTATTCTCATAGATATTGCCGTAGCAGAACTTCTCATCGCCCAAGTAGGCACTGCAGCCATAAACGCTTCCGTCCGCCGCGATATAGCCCCAAAAGAACGGAGTCGAGCAGCACTTCTCGTAGGCGTGCTCTTTTGCCACATACTTCTTCATCGTGTTGGCCCGAAAGACGACGCTGAACTTTTCATCGTTAAAGGCCTTTAACTGCTCTTCAACGTCTAGCATCTGCGAGTAGTCGATATTCGCATACTTCGTCGTCTCACTGAAGTTGTGCTGTGAATAGGGCTTTATGACGAGATAATCAACCCCCATCTCTTTACACTTTTGCGCCAAAATAACCGCTTCGTCGCGATTTTCGGGCAGCAGCAGCATCTGTACGCCCAGCGTGCATTTGAGGTTGTTCGCGCGTCGATGCTCAAGCGCGTAGGCTATGTTGTTCATGACCCGCTCGAAGTCTATCTCTTTGGTCTGATGAATAGCCGCGTAGCTTGCAGCGGTGCCAGCGTTGAGGCTCACCTTTATCCATGAGCAGTTCTCGATGCAGCGCTCGATGTTCTTTTTGCTTAAAGGAACGAAGTTGGTGGTGAGTGCCGTGTCGATACCCACGTTAGAGCAGTGCTCGACGATAAGATCAAGGTCTTTGGACAAAAGCGGCTCCCCCTCGCCTGCGAACATGACGCTCTTCACCCCTTTTTGCGCCATATCTGAGAGAGCGTTTTTGAGCACGTCAAACTCCAGCCCTATATTCTCATACCCCATATAATCGAGCGCACAGAAGGTGCATCGGTGGTTGCACCCGCCATAAGGCGAGACCTCTACATAGAGGGGATAGACCTCTTTTAACCTCTCCCACTCATCGCCCGCCTCGAGCCACTTGGCGACTCGTGTGGGGTGCAGCCCCATCTTGTGTGAATCAATAGAGAACTTATCGCCCATTTTCCAGCCTCTCTTTCACCGTCGCGACGATACGATTCGCAAAGTGCTCGAAGGACATATCCTCAGCTATCCTCTCCACGCTCTCCTGCGGCTCTTTGCCCATGAGCGCAACAAGTTCGTCGTATGTCCTAAAGAGCAGCGTGCTTGACTCATACTCATAGCTCTCCTCGGTCATCCCCACCGCATTATACGAAAGCGGTATAGTCCCGCATGCCGCCATCTCGGGGAGGCGCTGCTGATACATATCGAACGAGTGTGCCACAAGAGCGTATTTTGCGCCGTTGTATATCTTCGCCACCTTGTCGCCGTGAGGGATCTCGCCTTTATAAAAAGGTGCTACGACGGGGTTGTTCTCCCAATATCTGCCGTAAACCTCTACGGGGAGCTTTTGCTGTTTGCATATCCACTCTACGCACGCCTCGCGCACCGCCATCGCAAAAGGGGTGAGCAGAATGTCGTAAAAGGCGACGCCGTACTCTTTTGAGAGCTCCATCACATACTCTTTGGTGATAGGCTCTGCATTATCAAGCCTCGCTTTTAGAAGCACATAGAGCTCGAAGAGGCGCGGGTTTTGGATATCCTTTTCGAGTATCGCCTTGTGCGAAGAGCCTATGAAGACCACCTTCTCCTCTTTAGGGATGGACTCATCCCTGAAAAAGAGCTCTCTATTGACGCAAAAGCGCTGTATCTCGTACATGTGCGGCGCGAACTTCTTCTCCATGATCATGCTTGAGAGCGAGTAGATGATATCGCGGCTTCTCAGCCCTATCTTGCTGTCGTCGCTCAGAATCGGCATAGGGTCTTGGAACCAGACGATATTGAAGATCTCATTGTTCAAAAAGCCGTTATTGAGATGGTTGATGTTGATGAATATATGCGGATTGAACTCGGCCATCTTTTTGAGCGACGAGCTCTCCTCGATGCCGTAGAAGAGGTCGAACAGGACTTCACAGCCGATCTTTTCAAGGGCATGTGCAAGATTCTTTGAGACGAACTGCATCACCTGCGTAGAGGTACTTGCCATCAGATAGCATCGCAGCGGCTCGCTAAAGTCGAGCTTCGCGTTTAAGAGCTTGAGATGGTAGCCGCGGTTGAGCTCGTCGCGCGCCATCTGGGCTTGATGCATCGAGGCGTTGAAGCTCTGTAAGACGCTCAGCTTCACGTCGCTTGAGAGATCAAGCCCCGTAAAGTCGATCTTGGTCGGAATGCGGTTGGAGCCGAATGCAAGATCATGCACCATATTCTCCAGCGGCAGATGCAGAAGGTTTGGCAGATCGGACTCTATGCGCTCCCCCTCATAGTAACATGCCTGCAGATAGTATCCGTTGGCACCCCATCTGTTCTGCTCTTTTGCGACGCGCAGAGCCTCCTCGGGATTTAAAAAATAGATATCTTCAAACATCTTTTAATCTTTAACTTTAAGTTTATCGAGTAAAATACATGACTTTGACTTAAGGGTGAGTAAAATGCGCCAATTCGCGAAAGAGTACACGACAAAACTGATCGCACTTTTGCAAGCCATCGACACCGATGCCATCGCAGAGATCGTCCATGCACTCGAAAATACGACGGGACGCATCTACATCATCGGCAACGGCGGGAGTGCGGCGACGGCTTCGCACATGGTGAACGATCTAGGCGTAGGATTGAAGCGCCGCGAGATACGCAACTTCGACGTCCAAAGCCTCAGCGACAACACCCCCGTATGCAGCGCCATCTCTAACGACATCGGCTACGAGAACGTCTTTTATATCCAGATAAAGGACAAGATAAAACCAAACGATCTGCTTATCGCTATATCGTGCAGCGGCAACTCGCCAAATATCCTTAAAGCCGCGCACTACGCCAAAGAGCAAGGGACAAAGATAGTGGGCGTAACAGGGTTTGATGGCGGAGAGCTGCGAACCATCGGCGACATCAACTTCCATGTTCCCACACCCAAAAATGAGTACGGTCTGGTCGAAGATATGCACATGATACTCGATCATATCATCTACAGCTACTACATCGCGCAGGCGCGCTAAATAATGGATATCCTCAAACTTATCGGCCGCGAAAAAGAGCTCTTTGCCGAGGATATTTCGGCATGTGAAGACGAGCTTTCGCGTATCGTTTCACATGCCGCATTTTTGGTCATCGGCGGGGCGGGCAGCATCGGCAGTGCGGTGGTCAAAGAGATATTCAGACGCAAGCCCCAAAAACTTCATGTGGTCGATATCAGCGAGAACAATATGGTCGAGCTTGTGCGCGACATCCGCAGCTCTTACGGCTATATAGAGGGCGAGTTCAAGACATTTGCGCTGGATATCGGGAGCATAGAGTATGACGCTTTTATCAAGAGCGACGGGGTTTACGACTATGTGCTCAACCTCAGCGCGCTCAAACATGTGCGCAGCGAAGAGGATGCCTTTACGCTGATGCGCATGTGCGACGTGAATATCTTCAACACCGACAAAACGATCATGCAATCGATCGCCAAAGGGGCCAAAAAGTACTTCTGTGTGAGCACCGACAAGGCAGCAAACCCCGTCAATATGATGGGGGCAAGCAAACGCATCATGGAGATGTTTTTGATGCGCCGCTCGCTTCAAATAGAGATTTCAACGGCCCGTTTTGCCAATGTCGCCTTTAGCGACGGCAGCCTGTTGCACGGATTTAACAAACGCATCGAAAAGCGCCAACCCATCGTTGCGCCAAATGATGTGAAGCGCTACTTCGTCACCCCAAAAGAGAGCGGCGAGCTCTGCTTGATGAGTGCGATCTTTGGGCAAAACCGCGACATCTTCTTCCCAAAGCTCACCCCCGATCTGCACCTGATCTCGTTTGCCGAGATCGCGGTGAAGTATCTGCGCGAGCTGGGTTATGAGCCCCACATCTGCCAAAGCGAAGATGAGGCCAGAGCGCTTGCCGCCACACTTCCCGATGAGGGAAAATGGCCCTGCCTCTTCACCCCGAGCGACACTACGGGCGAGAAGGATTTCGAGGAGTTCTATACAGAGAACGAGAGGCTCGATATGGAGCGTTTTGCGAGTATGGGCATCATCAAGAACGAACCCATTTACGATGAGGAGAAACTGAGCGCCTTTAGCCAAAAGCTAGACTCTTTGAAGCGTGAGCTCTCATGGAGCAAGATCGATATCGTGCAAGAGTTCTTCAAACTCATCCCCGATTTTGCCTACGAAGATAAAGGAAAATATCTTGACTCCAAACTCTAGCGCCGTCTGCGATTTTATAAAAACGCTCTATCCAAACGAGGCGTTCATCGCACTGCACGAACCCCGTTTTTGGGGCAACGAGAAAAAGTATCTCAACGAGTGTATCGACTCTACTTTCGTCTCGAGCGTAGGGAAGTTCGTCGATAGGTTCGAGCGTGATTTTGCCGCATATGTGGGAAGCAAATACGCCGTAGCAACCGTCAACGGCACGGCGGCTCTGCATATCTCGCTTTTACTAGCCGGTGTAGAGCGAGGGGATGAGGTGATAACCCAAGCCCTCAGCTTCGTCGCCACCGCCAACGCCATCAGCTACTGCGGTGCAAAGCCGATATTTTTAGACGTGAGCCTTCAAACATACGGCCTAGATTCACATGCCATAAAAGAGTTCTTAGAGCAAAACTGCGAAGTGCGCGATGGCCTCTGCTATAACAAACAAACAAACAAAGTGGTGCGTGCCTGCGTGCCGATGCACACCTTCGGCCACCCCTGCGAGATCGATGCCATCAAAGAGCTCTGCGATATTTGGCATGTGAATTTGGTAGAAGACGGCGCGGAGAGCCTTGGCAGCTACTACAAAGGCCGCCACACGGGCACATTCGGCAAGCTGGGTGCTTTTAGTTTTAACGGCAACAAGATCATCACAAGCGGCGGGGGCGGCGTGATCGTCACCGACGATGAGGAGCTGGCAAAAAGAGCCAAACACCTCACCACCACCGCCAAGATTCCCCATTCCTACGAGTACGTCCACGACGCCGTCGCCTACAACTACCGCCTCCCTAACCTCAACGCCGCGCTTCTTTGCGCACAGCTAGAGCAGCTTGAGGTTTTTTTAGAAGCCAAACGCGCTTTGGCATGTGAATATGAAGATTACTTTGCGGCATGTGAAGATATCCGCTTTTTAAAAGAGCCGCCGCACGCCAAGTCGAACTACTGGCTCAACGCTATCGCATTCAAGAGCAAAGAGGCGCGCGACGCCTTTTTAGAATACTCCAATGCCAACGGCGTCATGAGCCGTCCGATATGGCGACTTTTGAGCGAACTTGATATCTACGGCGATTGTCAAAACGATTCACTTCAAAATTCACGCCTTTTGGCCGATAGTGTGGTCAATATTCCAAGTTCAGTCCCACCAAGGTAGAGCATGCTTCAGCAGATAGAAGAATCAGAGCTATTAAAGATCGTCGGTGCAACGCTCGCCCGCAGCCCCTTTTACCAAAAAAAGTTCGCAGGGCTTGATCTGAGTGAGTTCGCAAGGCTCCCGTTCACCACCAAAAGAGAGCTGCTCGCAGACCAAGAGCTCCATCCCCCTTTCGGGAGCAACCTCTGTGTCGCACCCCAAGAGATCGTGCGTATCCACAGAACCTCGGGCACGAGCAACAAACCGCTTCTGCTGACCTTGACGCAAAAGGATATCGACGTCGTCACCGACATAGGCGCAAAGCTCTTTGGTCTGTGCGGTATGCAAAAAGGGGAGATCGTCTTTAATTGCCTCAACTACAATATGTGGATGGGCGGCTATACCGACCATCAGAGCATGGAAAAAAGCGGTGCCGGCGTCATCCCTTTTGGCACAGGCAACACCGATGCGCTCATATCGCTCATGCGAGAGATACCAAACGCGTCGCTTCACTCCACCCCCTCTTATCTGAGCGTCATCAAAGAGAGGCTCGCACAGGCGGGTCTAACGCCCAAAGATCTGCGCCTCAAAAACGGCTTCTTCGCGGCAGAAGGGGGTATTCAAAACCCGGAATTTCGCAAAAAGATAGAGGATGAGTGGGGCATCGATGCCTATAACGCCAACTACGGACTCTCGGAGGTGATCAGCATCCTCGGCTCGGAGTGCAGAGCAAAAACAGGTCTGCACTTCGGCGCTTTGAGCGCTCTGTATATCGAGCTTATAGACGCGCAAGGCGATTCGCTGCCGATCAAAGAGGGGAGCACTGGCGAGCTTGTCATCACCCATCTGCACAAAGAGGCGCAGCCGCTTATACGCTACCGCACGGGCGATCTCTTCGAGATACTCTCGCTGCAGGGGTGCAGCTGCGGCTTCGAGGGGTTTCAATTCGCCATTCGCGGCAGGGTCGATGATATGGTCGTCATCAAAGGGGTGAACTTCTTCCCCGAATCGCTTCGAAGCATCATCGCCGATTTCGAGGAGTGCAGCGGCCTCTACAAACTCTTTGTCTCCAAACAAGAGCCCATAGAGCATCTGCGCGTCCTTATAGAGACCAAACAAAATTGCGTGATGAGCGACCAAAGAGCGCGCTTGATCGCAAAAGAGATCAAATCAGTTTTAAACGTTTCTGCCGATTTAGAGTTTACGCCAAAGTTAGAGCTCGGCGATAACAAGATAAAAATTTTAGAGAGAGTCTGATATGTATAGATTTAAGAACAATTCACTCACCACATTCGATATAGCCACCTACCTCAACACAAAAGCCCTCTTTGAAAAAGAGTACGACATCTCACATGCCGTGGAGTTCGAGAATCTAAGAGACGAATCCTTTTGCTACGTCAAAAGCATCAGCGCCCAAGAGCTCGGCTTGATCACCGCAAAGGCGCTCATCATCACGCAGGAGATACGCGGTGACGCGGCACCCCAAAAGAGTGTTCCCGAAATCATCATCAGCAGCGACGCCAAAAGGGATTTCTACCGCATCGTCAAAGAGTTCTTTATCGAAGAGCGCCCTTCGTTCGTCGATAAGAGCGCGCATATAGACGCAAGTGCCTCTCTTGGCATCAACGTCAACGTCGGGGAGGGGAGCTATATCGGCAAGAACGTCACCATAGGCAACAACACCTACATCGGCAAAGGGGTCATCATCAACGCCAACGTCACGATAGGCAACAACTGCTACCTCAAAGACGGCTCTATCATCAACTCCGAGAGCTTCGCCTTTTTTGAGGAGGATGGACGCACCTCCTACATCCCCTGTTTCGGGCATCTTATTCTTGAAGACTCCGTCTGGATCGGTGCCAAAGCGATCATCGAGACGCCCTCCATCGGAAAAGCGCTCATCGCCAAAGGCGTCAAGATCGACGATCTGGTGCAGATAGGCTCCGACACCTCTATCGGCGCCGATACACAGATAGCCGCGGGAAGCATCATCGGCAGAGGAGTGAAGATCAAAGAGCACTGCTCGCTCGGGATCAACACCCTTGTCAAGCCATCCCTCACCATTCATGAAGGAGTCGTGACGGGAATGGGTGCGGTCGTCATCCATGAGCTTGAAAAAGATGGCGTCTATGTCGGCAACCCGGCTAGAAGACTTCCAAGCAAGGGGGAGTAGATGGCGGGGTTAATCAACGGCGAGTTCAAGCCCAAAGTATCCAAATACCTCACCGAGCTTATGGAGCGCGTCAAGCTTGAGCAGGGCGAAGAGTCCGGCGCATACAGAGCGCTCTACAACCAGTACATCTACTCGCCGCTAGAAGCGAGCGATCAAAAAGAGACGAACCTCAAACACTACGAGGCGGTCGTGGACTCCAAAGAGGGTCTGCCAAAAGGGATAGAGCGTCTCTATAGACGTCAGCTCGTCATCGATATCACGATGGTGTGCGCCGCCCACTGCCGCTACTGTCTGCGCGCCAACTACGAGGTGATGCAGCTCAGCAAGGACGAGATAGACGATATCGTCGCCTACTGCGCGAACGAGAGAGAGCTCAAAGAGGTGCTCGTGACGGGGGGAGACCCGTTCATGGTGCAAAACCTCCTCAAATACCTTATCAGCGAGCTTGCCGATAAAGCGCCCAATATCCGAATCGTCCGTATGGGGACGCGCGTGCCGGTTCAAGACCCCAAAAAGATGCAGACCGATATCTACACCTTCTTCAAAAACTACAAAAAGGTGCTCTCTTTCGAGGTCGGCTTGCAGGTCAACCACCCCATAGAGCTTCAGCCCCTTACCCTCGAAGCGATCGAGGCGCTTCAAGACGCGGGCGTGCGGATATATTCGCAAAACGTGCTGCTCAAGAACGTCAACGACGACCTTGAGACGCTCATAGAGCTCTACGACTCGCTGCGCTACCTCGGAATCGAGGCGCACTACCTCTTCCACTCTATCCCGATGCGCGGCACGAAACATCTGCGCACCTCCGTTGCCAAAGGGCTTGAGCTTATCAAGCGCCTCACATCCAGCGGCAAGATATCGGGGCGCATCAAGCCGGTCTATTCGCTTATGACCTATGTGGGCAAGGTCACCCTCTATGAAGGAAGCATCCTGCACAAGGATGATGAGGGCTACTACCACATCAAGAGCTACTACACCATAGATGAGAGACGGCAGTGGAACCCCACCTACGAGCTGCCTGCCGAGCAGGCCTATCTGGATGAGGATGGCACGATCATCGCAAAATATCTGGACGGAGAAGATTGATGGAGAAGATTATCCTCTTTGGATGCGGCGAACATGCACGCATGGTGATAGACAACATCGAAGATCAGGGCAAATACGCCGTTGCGGGGCTGCTCACGAACGACCCTGCGGAGCTTGGAAAAGAGATCTACGGCTACAAGGTGATAGGGCTTGATGGCGATATCCTTGAGATCCTCAAGAGCGACCCCTCCATCACGGGCTACTTTTTGGGTGTGGGAAACATGAAGGTGCGCGCCAAACTCGCCGCATGGCTCGATAGTGCTTGCGGCGTTCCGGCCGTAAATATCATCCACCCTCTTGCTCTTGTCTCAAAACACGCCATCATCGGTCGGGGCAACATCTTCGAAGCCTACACAAAAGTAGCCAACGGGGCCGTTGTGGGCAACCACTGTATCCTCAACAGCTTCAGCGCGATCAACCACGACCAGCGCATCGGCGACAACGTCCTTATAGCAGGCAACGTCTCTATGGCAGGCAGATCGGTGGGAGATAACACCATCATAGCCGATGGCGCCAGCATAGGTTTCAAGGTGCGTGTGGGCAAGAACTGCATCATCGGGGATGGCGCCGTCGTCACCAAAGATACCAGCGACAACATCATCGCATACGGCAACCCTGCAAGAGAGGTGCGCAAAAATGATTGGTAAGAGCGGCGTCTTTATCATCGCCGAAGCGGGGGTGAACCACAACGGCGATATCGATCTGGCAAAAAAGCTTGTCGATTCGGCATGTGAAGCGGGCGTGGACGCGGTGAAGTTCCAGACATGGAAGACGGAGCTCGTGGTCACCCAAGATGTCGCGCAGGCGGAGTATCAGAGCGAGAATATCGGCGAATCGGGCACGCAGTACCGAATGCTTAAAGCCCTAGAGCTCTCTTATGAGGATTTTCGCGAGCTCAAGGCCTACTGCGACGCCAAGGGCATCCTCTTTCTCTCAACCGCCGATGAGCCCCAGAGTGCCGAGTTTTTGCTGGAGCTGCAAGATATCTTCAAGATAGGTTCGGGCGAGATAACCAATATCCCTTTTCTGCGCTACATGGGCTCGCTGGGCAAGGAGCTCATCCTCTCGAGCGGCATCGCGACGCTGGGCGAGGTCGATACGGCGCTGCGCACCATCATCCAAGCGGGTACGCCAAAAGAGAGGATAACGCTTTTGCATGTGACCACGCAATACCCTACCCCCATGAACGAGGTCAATCTGCGGGCGATGCAGACGATGCGCGAAGCCTTCGGTATCAAAGTCGGCTACAGCGACCACACGATGGGGATCGAGGTACCTATCGCCGCGGTCGCGCTGGGTGCTTGCATCATCGAGAAGCACTTTACCCTCAGTCGCAAGATGCAAGGCCCCGATCACAAAGCCTCGCTCGAGCCCCATGAGCTCAAGGCGATGGTGACGGCGATCCGCAACATCGAAGCGGCTTTAGGCAACGGCATCAAAGAGCCTCAGCCAAGCGAGCTTGCCAACAAAGCGGTGGTGCAGAAGTTCATCCTTGCGGCATGTGAGATCAAAAAGGGCCAAACGCTTACGCCGCAGATGCTCTTCGTCAAACGCGCAAGCGGCGGCATCCCCTCTTC
>JACXUD010000284.1 GCA_014764025.1 Campylobacterota bacterium
CACTCCTTTGAGAGCTGCGACATTCGCGAGTTTGATAGCGCAAAAACCTACCCGCTTGTGGTGAGTGACGTCTCGTTCATCTCTTTGCACAATATTTTGGATGATGTAGATCGTTTGGCATGTGAAAAGATCATCCTCCTCTTTAAACCGCAGTTCGAGGTGGGGCGCGAGGCAAAGCGTGATAGAAACGGGGTGGTGCAGGATGATAAAGCGATCACCAAAGCGATGATTCACTTTGAGGATGCCTGCGCCATCAAAGGGTGGAAGCTGATGAAAAAATCGCCCTCAAAAATTACGGGCAAGGAGGGGAACCTTGAGTACTGCTACTACTTTACAAAATAGCACGGCGATCGCCATCGGCGGCTTTGACGGGATGCACATAGGGCACCAGCAGCTCTTTGCACAGCTCGGTAGCCACGGTGCGATCGTGGTCATAGAGACGGGCTATGCCAACATAACCCCAAAACGCGAGCGCGAGAAATACAGCCACTATCCTATTTTCTATCTAGAGCTCGATGAGATACGTCATCTAAACGGTGAGGAGTTTGTGGCGCTCTTGCAAGAGAGGTTTCCAAAACTGCAAAAGATAGTGGTCGGGTATGATTTTCACTTCGGCAAAAACCGCAAATACTCTTTTAGTGAGCTTAAAACTCTTTTTGAGGGCGAAGTGGTCGTGGTGGATGAGGTAACTCATAACGGCGACTCGGTGCATTCGCATAAGATACGCGCCAAGCTGGGAATCGGCGATATCAAAGGGGCAAACGCCTTCTTGGGGCACAACTTCTCTATCGTGGGACATCTTGTAAAGGGGCAGGGGATCGGCAAAAAAGAGCTCGTGGCCACTATAAATTTGGAAGCCAAAGATTTTATCACGCCAAAAGAGGGTGTCTATGTGACGCTCACTCGCATCGACGATGAGGAGCACTACCACCCTTCGGTCTCGTTTGTCGGGCATCGCGTTACGACGGACGGCTCGTTCGCCATCGAGACCCATATACTTGACGGCGTTATCACATGCCAAAAAGGGGCGGTGATCAGTTTTGTGGATTTCATTCGAAACAATGAAAAATTCGACTCACTAGATGAGTTGCGAGAGGCGATCAAGCGTGACATCGCTGTTGCCTCTAAAGAGTTAAGGCTGTTACAGTTATGAAAAAAAGAGAGTACCTACTTTCACACGAACCCATTGATTTTGGCTTCAAACAGAGCAAAGCGGACTTCATCGTCGATGAGATCGCACAAGGCGATTTTAAAGGAAGCGGCAACTTTTTGATCCTACTTGTCAAAAAGACGGAGATGACCACATGGGATATGGTAGCGGCCTTTGCCGAGTATCTTGAGACCGAGGTCGAGAAGATCGGCTACGCGGGGCTTAAAGACAAACATGCGACCACGACGCAGTATCTCAGTTTCGAGTTCAGGCACGCCAAAGAGCTGAAGAAGTTTTCACATGCCAATATCAAGATTTTAAAGAGCTTTCAGCACGACAAGAATATCCGAATGGGCGATCTGGCCGGTAATAGATTCACCATCAACCTCTTCAACGTCGATAACATTAAAGCGGGCAAGATAGAGAAGATAGCACGAAAGATAGAAAAAAACGGTCTGCCCAACTACTTTGGGTATCAGCGATTCGGCAAAGATGCCGACAGTATCAACCAAGCCCAAGAGCTTATTGACGGCGAGACCTATGTCGAGAACACGAAGGTCAAGAACTTTCTTATCTCCGTACACCAAAGCCGCTTCTTTAACGACTGGCTGGTAGAGCGTGTGAAGAGATCAAAAAGAGAGGGCGAGAAGTTTTTACTGCTCGATGGCGACGTAATGCGCACG
>JACXUD010000285.1 GCA_014764025.1 Campylobacterota bacterium
TAGAGATAGATCTCATCTTTAAGCATCGTGTAGAATGCCGCAATCTTGAGCTTGTTTTGGTTTGTTATGCTGTTATACCCCACTGTTATCGAATCGCTCTTCATCGGCTCTATGAAGCTATTGAAATTCGTCTGTGCACTCCATGTCGGCGGTGCGTAGGTGGTGGCAAAGAACATATCGATGTTAGGGGCTTGGTAGGCGTGGGCGTAGCTGAGGAAAATAGAGCTGTTTTGACTCAGCATATGGCTTGCGCCAAGCTCGAAACCGTAGAGATCTTTGTCTTGTGAAAGAGAGACCGAAGCATCTTCGTGGGAGTAGCTCACCTTTTGGCCTCTTGCACCCGCTTTGATGTCGGTTGCACCAAATGTGAATGAAGCCAGCGCAAAGAGTGATTTGCTATCTTTTGAGGTGGTGCTGGCGCTTTGTCTGCGCTCTCCAAGAAGCTGCTCGAGTCCAAGGTGCGCCTCAAGGCCGTCCGTCTCGTAATCAAGGGTCAGCTTTGCCGCGTCATATTCGTAAAACGAGGGGCCGTACGATGGAACGTAATCGGACTTTTTACGCTCTTTCGAGGCATCTGCACCGAGCGAGAGGGTCTCGTTGATGTAGAGCGTCACACCCGATGTAAGCGTGTCGGAGTCTAGCTTTTGATGCGAAGTCCACCCTGCGAATTGCGCAGGGTTGTCACTATACTGCGCTTTGCTCATCACGCCGCCGTAGATGACATCCTGACGCGTGCCGCTTGCACCAAGACGAAAGGCGACAAGCTCGCTTGGCGTGAACTCGAACTCTACATTGGCGTTGGAGAGTTTGCTCTCGTCGGTATTGCCGGCGGCATCTATGGCTTTGTAGCCTTTGCTTGCCTGGGTCTGCGCCGTGGCCGTCAGAGTGAAGTTTTGCGAAGCGTGGCTGGTAAAGGCAGAGGCTCCGAACGTGTTATAGACCCCGCCAAAGAGCGTTATCTGCGTAGGCGCATCTTTTTTGGTGATGATGTTGATGACGCCGCCGTTGGCTCCGTCACCCGCTAAGACGATGCCGCCGGATTTGATGATCTCGATTCGCTCGATGCTCTCAATCGCGATGGAGCGCAGAAGCTGCGGCGCGTTGTCTATGTTATTGAGCGAACGCCCGTTTACGCGGACGACGATATTCAAAAAGCCGTTGCTCAGACCGTATCCGCGCATATCCAGCAGCTGTGTGAAGGGGTTGCCGTAGCTCGGCATCGAAGCCACGGAGGTGCGCGAATTCAAGAATTCGTAGATATCTTTGGCATCTGAAGATTCGATATCCTCTTGCGTGTAGATCTCGATAGCATCGCTAGAGCTGAGCTCGTCTGTTTTGATAACGCTTGATTTTACCTCGATGGGTGCGAGTTCGATGCTTTGTGCATGGAGTTGGCTCAAGAGAGCGACGGATAGAAGTGATAGTGGTATTTTAATTTGCATGGTGATCCTGATTGAAATAGTTTTTGGTTGAGAAAACTATTTTACAGGAGGCGAGTTGTTCTTTATACGAAGGGGTTTGCCGCTAAGCGTTAAGACGCTTTGGCTGAGCGCGCTTATCTTGATTAAAGAGACGCACGCCTGAATGGCTGCGAGGGAGAAGTATGTTTTTCCAAAGCCCTTTGGCAGACGCATCGATACCCCTCGCACTATTTTTTTGTAATTGTAGTGGGAGTTTTTTAATCTATTCTAAAATTTTTTCAGATAAAATCGAAAACTTTTAAGGGCACCTCTAAAAACTCTACGCGGCTTTAGCTTTAGGAGATTTTTGCTTAAGTCAAGGCGACGCGAAGAGCCATAGCTAAAGCTACGGCGATG
>JACXUD010000059.1 GCA_014764025.1 Campylobacterota bacterium
TTAAAGGTGTGTGTATCGAGCGGCATGATAAGGTCGGCTCTATCAATGTTGCTCCAAAGCCCCATATCGATGCTGTCGCTTCGCACCATCCAGCGAAGATACATCATCCAGCGCTTCAGCGGCCCTGCACCTTTTGTTTTATGTGTCACCTGCGAGAGCAAAAAGGTGTAACCGCTTGTGGCATGTGAATATTGCGACTCTATGCCGCTAATAAGGGCATTGACACCCTCTATTACACTACAATTACGTATATACCCGCTTTTAAAAATCTCTTCGAGCGTGGTCGTTTCATGCAGGCGTTTGAGGGCTATAAAAAGAGCGATGATATCTTCGGCACTCTGAAAGCGGTAGTAGTGGTTTGCGAGCGAGCGGCGTATCTCATCATCACTTTTTTGCAGCAGCGAAAAATCGAGCGACTCTAAAAACTTCACGATCTGCTTCACGTTTCCATAGGCAAAAAGCGCGCAGATAAGAGCTATACAGGGGTCGTTATAGCGTTTGGCGACCATGATGGGGTCAAGACGCTCCTCACATATCTCGCCCTCGCAGTTGCGTTTTTGCGCCTCGGCCTCTAAAAGCGCTTTGATTTCACATGCCAAGACTACACCGAGAGCGAATAGAGTTTTTTGCGTTCGCTCGAACCGGCGATATTGAGCTGTTTGCGGTACTTTGCGATGGTGCGGCGAACCATCTGGACTTTGAACTTATCTTGGATGAGTTCTAGCAATTTCATGTCACTGAGCGGTTTTTTACGGTTCTCGTTCTTGACAAGCCCCACCACGAACTCTTTGATGGCGGCATTGGATACATCCTCATCAATCGCGGTGGTAAAGAACTCTTTCATGGCGAATATTCCGCGGTCACACGCGATGTATTTATTGGCTATGGCGCGAGAGATGGTCGAAGGGTTATGCCCAAACTCATCTGCAAGCGTCTTGAGGGTAAGCGGCATAATAGCACCGCCCACAAAGAAGTCGTACTGGTACTCTACGATCATCAGCCCCACTTTATAGAGTGTCGCTTTACGCATCTCCAGCGCATCGACCAGGCTCTTTGCCTCTTTGAGCTTTTGCGTGATGAAGTCGTGCTCCACCCCATAAGCGTTGTCTATGATAATCGAAGGGTAATAGGCGTCGTTGAGCTTCACCTCTATCTGATCGTCATCGTTAAAGTAGATCATCAGATCGGGAATAACCTGTGCGGACTCCTCTTGATACTCGATGGCGGGCGGGTTCTTAAAGGTTCCTATAATTCGCATCACCTCGCTAAACTCGGGCCTCTTCGAGTAGCTATAGATATTACTGAGGTCGTTGATGACTTCACATGCCAAAGGGTACGCGGTATCGCTGATATCCGAGCTCTCCAGCTGAAACATAAAGGACTCGGCTATATCTTTTGCCCCGATTCCAACGGGCTCCACATGCGCAAAACGTTTTCTGATTCGCTCGAACTCTTCGATGCTCATTGAATTCTCTTGGCAAAACTTCTCGCTCTCGCCCTCATAGTAGCCGTTCTCGTCCAAATTTTGCGCAACAAAAAGCGCGATCTTTTGCGACATCGGCGTAGGAAAAAGGGGTGCGCCGAGTTGTTCGTCCAGTACGTCGTAGAGCGAGCGGTTTGCGATCGTGAGAGCCTCTATCTGCTCCGTTCGCGAGTTTGAGACGGATGAGGAGAAGATCTTTTTTGGGATCTTGCTCTCATAATCCTCCTCATAGCCGCTCTTCACCTCCACCACGGGGTTTGCCTCTACAAACGGTGCCATCGCCTCACCCAGATCGCTGAGGCTCGAGTGCAGAATCGGCAGCCAATTGCGAAGGGTATTGGAGAGTTTATGTTTGGTCTCGAGTGTGGTGGTTTGTTTGAGTGCTACCATGACGAATGAAACTCTTAGAGTCTAAACTCCTCGCCGAGATAGTGTTTGCGTACGTCGGGGTTGTGTGCTATCTCATCGCTCGTTCCGCTTGCAAGCAGCTGCCCCGATTTGATGACATAGGCTCTATCACACACATCGAGCGTCTCGCGCACGTTGTGGTCGGTAATGAGTACGCCGATATCATATGTGACCAACTGCTTGATGACCGTTTGAATATCCATAACGGCGATCGGATCGACCCCGGCAAATGGCTCATCAAGCAACAAGAACTTCGGTTTATTGACAAGTGCACGTGCGATCTCGACACGACGGCGCTCGCCCCCGCTGAGGCTGATCCCTTTTCGGTAGCGGATCGGTTCGATATTGAACATATCAAGAAGCTCCAAAATACGCTCCTCTTGCTCCTCTTCGCTCATGTTGCTCACCTGCGCGGCGACAAGCAAGTTATCCTCTACGCTCAGATCTTTAAATATCGAAGCCTCTTGAGGCAGATAGCCGATACCCTTGAGGGCTCGCTGATGCAGCGGCATCGCCGAGACGTTCTCGCCGTCAAAAAAGACCTCGCCTCCGCTTGCCTCCACCAAACCGCATATCATATAAAAAGTGGTTGTCTTGCCTGCCCCGTTTGGCCCAAGCAGCCCGACTACTTCGCCGCTTTTGACCTCAAGGCTCATCCCTTTGACGATCTCAAGCTCTTTGATACGCTTCTTTAACCCCTCGGCTCTTAGTGTGTGCATAGTTTGTACTCTCTTTTATTATCCGTTCTTTTTGCAATCTCTATCACCATAAAGTTGATCCCTGCACTCTCTAAAATTGCTTCAAGCCTCTCATCGCCCCACTCTACAAAATGTAGCCCTTCGCGCTCAAGCTCTTCAAGCATCCCAAGAGAGAGAAAGTGCTCTATCCCGTGGTTGTAGATATCGTAGTGAAAGACCCTACCGCCGTACACCTGCTGCAGCGAAAATGTCGGGCTGGTAACGTCATCCTCTATGCCTAGCTCTTTGACGACCGCTTTGACAAGCGTTGTCTTTCCTGCCGCCAAGTTACCCTTTAAGATGATGACGCCGCTATGAAAATCGCGTACTATTTCACGTGCCAACTTCGGCAGTTCCTCTAACGAAAGTATCATTTCGCACATAGTTTGTTCGAGACCTCGATGATCTGCTCCAGCTTCTCTTTGGCTTGACCGCTTGCAATCGCTTCACGAGCGATCTCTAGCCCCTCTTGCACGTCACGCGCCAAACCGTCAACCATCAATGCGTGTGCGGCGTTGATAAGAACGATGTCGCGCTGTGCGTCTGTTGCGATGCCATCAAAGATATTGTGCAAAATTTTGGCATTGGCTTCGCCGTCACCGCCTACGATCGACTCTATCGGTGCACGTTTGATGCCATACGCCTCTACGTCTATCTCAAACTCCGTGATGATGCCATCTTTAAGTCTTGCGGCATGTGAAATTGAGCTAAGGCTGATCTCATCCATCCCCTCGTCCGAGCTGACCACGATCGCAGAGGTCGCACCGTTTTGCTTGAGTGCATGGGCGATCTTTGGCACGAATGAGCGATGAAAAACACCCAAAAGCGTCTTTTGCGCCCCTGCAGGGTTGGTGAGCGGCCCTAAAATATTGAATATGGTCTTATCGGGGATCGTTTTACGAACCGGCACGATGAACTTCATAGCAGGATGGTGGTTGGCCGCGAACATAAAGGTAAAGCCCGTCTCTTCAAGCAGTTTTGCGCTCTGCTCTATCGTAAGGTCTAACCGAACTCCAAGACGCTCGAACATGTCGGCACTTCCCGATTTAGAGGTGATGCTTCGGCTGCCGTGCTTTGCAACGTAAGCACCGCAAGCGCAGACCAATAGCGAAACTGTCGATGAGATATTGAAACTCCCTATCTTGTCACCCCCGGTACCGACCACGTCGAGTGCCTTTGCAGAGAGTTCAGGCGCTATAGGGAGTCTGATAGCATGGCTTCGCATCACCTCCGCCGCTGCGGCGATCACCTCGTAGGGTGTCGTAGCATCAAGCGGGATCCCCACCAAAAACTCACGCATCACCTCATCGCTCATCTCATGGTTAAAGAGCCTCTCAAAGGCGTTTTTTGCTTCACCGTAGTTCATGAAAGCTCCTTGATATATTCGGCTTGAAGTGATTTTGGGGTCGATTTTGTCTCGGGGATCTTGAGAACTTGGTATTTCTTCGTACTCTCAAGGTAGTTGATGGTGATGATAGTGCCTACTTCAACGTTTTTGCTCGCCTTGGCGACGACGCCGTTAATAAGGACTACGCCGTTTTCGATCATATCCTGTGCGACGGATCTGCGTTTGGTAATATTGACTGAATTTAAAAACTTATCTATTCTCATTCTTTGACTTTTAAAACTTTTCGCCTATTGTATGCAAAGAAAACTAAAAGGATTTTAAAAGTGGGAACATTTATTGCTAAACAACACCCCTTTTTCTCTCCCTATCTAGCTCCTTCACTTCAAAAAAATCTCTTTCAATAGTGAAATATTATTTAATATTTTCAATGTGATATTATTATGGGCACCTCTAAAGTAAATAGATCTCTTCTCACATGCCAAAACAGATCAAAATCAGCGATGTTCAACCCATTGTCAGCAGAACGAATCTTAAAGGGATAATAGAGTACGTAAACTCTTGTTTTTGCGAGGTGAGCGGCTATACTCGGAGCGAGCTAGAGGGTGCGCCGCATAATATCATCAAACATCCCGATATGCCGAAGGTGGTAATAAGCTTATGTGGGAGAGTCTTCGCAACAAAGAAGACATCTTTGCGATCGTCAAGAACCAAACAAAAGAGGGAGACTACTACTGGGTTACGACGCTTTTTGAGATAAAGTACAACCCTATCGCCCATGCCCCCGAAGGTTACCTTGCCTTTGGAAAAGCGGCACCGCAACACGCTATAAATGGGATCGTACCCTTATATAAAGATCTGTTGGAGTTGGAAAAAAAGACGGCATCGAGGCGAGCGAACACCATCTTAAAGTTTTTCTAAGAGAAAAAGGGGTCGATTACGACACCTACATCCATCAGCCGGTGGACCAAGGCAGCCTTCGCGGCCTCTTTTCCTCGGTGAAGAGCCTTTGGTCTAAATAGGCTTTAGTTGAGAGTCTGATACTTGTGTTCAAGTACCATTTTATACTCATCCAAGATATCCTGCGGCGTTTGATGCGTGTGATACATCTTGAGTGTCTCTCGTGCAAAATCGAGCGGATACTCGAACTCCTGCCCCGCATTGCGTCGAAACACCTCTTCTAAGACGGCATACATTCCTGCATAGACTTCGGGACTCTCTCTTTGAAGCCTCTCTAAATTCTCTTGGATGCGAATGAGTTTAAGGTCGTTGAACTCCCCTCTCTCGTTGATCCCCTTGCGTATCTCGACATAGTCGCGCAGATCTTTTTTATTTCGGATATAGTCAGTAAAAATCTCAATAAGCATAATATCTCCTTATGTGAAGCTAGAAGCTATTGTAGATCGCATACGTAGCAATAGTATAGCAAACGCTAAGAATCGAATCCGCTTCTAAAATTATCTTTTGCTACGACTATCTGCTTTTGCTTCTCTTTGCGGACAGGGTCTTTCTCTACGAATATCTTCTTGCGTGTAACAGGGTCAAGCTCCGTATAGTACATCACCGCACTGTATGTTCCGGGCGTTGGGGTAAAGACCTGAGCCTGTTCGGGGTTCATCTTGAGCTCATCTTTGGTGAAGCGCTTAAGCTCGTGCATATCCTTTTCGGTGCATCCCGGGTGCGCGGCGATGAGATAGTAGGTCAAAAACTGATTCTTCCTCTCTTCGCGGTTGAGCTTATCGTAGAGCTTTTTGAACTCAATAAGCTCGCTCTTTCCCGGTTTGCCCATCAGCTCTAATACATGCTGCTGCGTGTGTTCGGGGGCCACCTTCATCTGCCCGCTGATATGGTACTTGACCATCTCTTTCAGGTATTCGTGGCCGTGTTTTTTATCGGCGTTGATAAGATCGTAACGCACGCCCGAAGCCACGAACGCTTTGCGCACCCCCTCAACTTGGCGCACTTGGCGCAGCAGATTGATATTGCGAGAGTGATCGACCTTCATCGATTTGCAGAGGTGGTTTGCATCGACACAGCGTTGGTGGTCACACGTACCGAGCTTGAGTTTTTTATTGCACTCGTAGCCGTACATGTTTGCCGTCGGGCCGCCCACGTCGCTAATGATCCCCTTATAGTCTTTGTAGGCGTTAAAATCTTTTGCCTCTTGTAAAATGTTCGCTTCGGAGCGTGTACGGATGGTGCGCCCTTGGTGTACGCCGATGGCACAGAAGTTGCACTCTCCCCAGCAGCCGTGATGCGTCATGATAGAGAATTTGATGGTATCTAGGCATCGTACTTTGCCCTCTTTTGCATAGTAGGGGTGAAGTTCGCGAGTATATGGCAGGTTTGCGTTGGCATCCATCTCCGTTTCATTCAAATAGTCGCACGGCGGATTTTGGATAAGGTAGCGTCCGTCCACCTCTTCACAAAGCCCTTTGGCGCTGATAGGGTCATTATTGTCGTAAAAGGCGTTGAACATATCTATGTAGAGCTCTTTGTCTTTGAGACACGCATCGTGGCTTGGCAGCTGAATATACTCACTCTTTGGCTCTTTTGCAATATAACAGACCCCGCGGACATCGCGCGGGTCACTTCCGTTATCGAGTGCGCGTGTGAACTCCTCTATGGCGATCTCGCCCATGCCGTAGATAAGGTAGTCGGCTTTTGAGTCAAAAAGGATCGGCTTTTTGAGGCGGTTCTGCCAGTAGTCGTAGTGGGTGATCCTGCGCAGGCTCGCCTCGATTCCTCCAAGAACGACGGGAACGGTATCTTTGAAGTAGCGGCGGATAAGGTTGGTATAGACCAGTGTTGCGCGGTCGGGGCGTTTGTTGTTCTTGCCGCCGGGGGTGTAGTCGTCGGAGTTGCGAAACTTCTTTGTAGCGGTATAGTTGCTCACCATGCTATCGACACTGCCGCCGCTCACGCCCCAATAAAGCCGCGGTTCGCCAAGGCGGCCTATGTCGGCATCGCTGTTCACGTCTGGCTGGCCGATGATGCCCACTCTGTAGCCCATGCGCTCCAAAATACGCCCGACCACGGCAACGCCGATGAACGGAGAGTCAACATAGGCATCGCCGCTGATGAGAATCACGTCGCACTGCGTCCAGCCTCTTGCATCCATCTCGGCTTTCGTGGTAGGCAAAAAGTCAAGTGCCTTAAAGTGATGAAACGATCTATCGCTCATCTTCGGAGCTCTGTTTTTACTCAATGAAACAACCTTTTGGCATGTGAAAAGACCTCTTTAAGTGGAGAAGCCCTATATGTGTGTATAATGTTACTTTATCAATCCAAAATATGAGTTGAGATATGGGTCATCCTTATGAAAATTTAGATTCTTTTACACTTTTAAATCTTTTCGAACGTTCTGTCGGTCTCTACCCTGACAATCCGCTCTGCGGCTTTGTCGGCGGTGATACCATCACCTATATCGAGTATAAACAAAAGGTGGATGCGGCCGTATCGCTGCTGCGAGAGCACGGCATTGCCGAGGGCGACAAGGTAGTGATACTCGGCGAGAACTCGCCGCATTGGGGAGTCGCCTACTTCGCCATCACCTCCATCGGAGCCGTTGCAGTACCCGTTTTGGTCGATTTCCATCCAAACGAGATTCACCACATCATCCGCCACTCGGAGGCCAAAGCCGCTTTCATCTCGCAAAAGTTTGCACCCACACTTTTGGAGTGCAAACACTCGCCTATCAATTTCGTCATAGCCCTTGAGAGTCTCAAAGAGATCAAAGAGCTGAGTAATCAGGGGTATATTGCGCAGATACGCCAAAAAACGAAAGAGATGACGCAAAAGCTCTCTAAAAACCATCAATACTATAGACCAAAAGAGGATGATCTAGCCGTCATCATCTACACCTCCGGTACCACGGGGCACTCAAAAGGGGTGATGCTCACCCATAAAAATCTCGTCACCAACGCCATGTCCGCATTCGTGGTCATCGATATCCTGCCAGAAGATGTTTTCCTATCGATCCTCCCGCTGGCTCATACCTTTGAGTGTACGGTCGGGCTACTTGTACCGCTGCTTCACGGATGCAGCATCTACTACGTGGACAAAGCACCCACGCCGAGCGTACTTCTCAAGGCTTTTGAGATAGTCAAACCTACCATGATGCTCAGCGTGCCTCTTGTTATCGAAAAGATATACAAAAACAGAGTCCTCTCAAAGATCAACGACTCTGCCATCACCCGCAACCTCTACAAACTACCGTTTTTCAGAAAACAGCTCAATAAGATCGCCGGCAAAAAGCTTATCCAGACTTTTGGCGGACGTATTCGCTTCTTTGGGATTGGCGGTGCGGCGCTTCCTCGCTATGTCGAGGAGTTTCTATACGAAGCGGAGTTTCCTTACGTCGTGGGCTACGGGCTCACCGAGACCGCGCCTCTGCTAGCGGGGACTCCTATTCATGCAAAAAGAAAACTGGGTTCGACGGGGCCTGCGGTTTACGGCGTGGAGCTTAAACTTCGGCATGTGAATCCGCAGAGCGGCGAAGGGGAGATCTGCGCGAAGAGCCCAAGCATCATGAGAGGCTACTACAAAGACGATCAAAAGACTCAAGAGGTCTTTGAAGACGGATGGTTCCTCACGGGTGATTTGGGGATCATCGACGAAGATGGCTATCTCTTTATCAGCGGGCGCAGTAAGAACGTCATCGTCGGGCCTAGCGGCGAGAATATCTACCCCGAACAGATCGAATCTATCATCAATCAAAGCCCGACCGTTCTAGATTCGCTTGTATTAGAGCGAAACGGCAGACTCGTAGCACTCATCCATCTCGATTATGAGCTTATAGATAAGATGTTTCACGGCGAAAGCAGAGCCTCTTCCGAGGTTCTTAAGGGGATAGAGAGCCATCTTGAAGAGCTTCGCACAGAACTCAACACGAAAGTCTCATCGTACTCTCGCATTACAAAGTTCATCGAACAGACAGACCCGTTTATTAAAACGCCGACAAAAAAGATAAAAAGATTCATATATATGCAAAAAGGATAGAAGATGCTGCAAAAGAGCTTTATGAAAACCGGGATGACACACATAGAGACAACCCAGATTCTGGTGGACAAACTGCAAAGCGTCACACAGAATCTGCTCTATAATCTTCAGCGCTACCATGTACCCACCACTCTGGTGCTCATCTATACCGAAGAGGATATCTCAAGGCTTATAGAGGAGAATAAACGCCTCTCGGATATCAATGTCTGCATCCCTATCGGCTCTTCGTACTTTAACTTCATCTATCTCACCTTTACCGAAGAGGAGGGAGGTTACGCATTCATCAAAGCTTTAGAGAGAAAGATTTTGACCAATGTAGATCACCTGCTCTACTTTGACGGCTTAGTACACGAAAATCACAACTGCTACAACTTCATCAACTCCTTTTTATTCAACATCGAAAAACAGCAGGCGTGTAAAGAGAACGGCGATATCTGCCTTGAGTAGAGCGGCCTATGAGTGAGTTT
>JACXUD010000286.1 GCA_014764025.1 Campylobacterota bacterium
TAGATCTTTGCCGTGGAAGGGTTGTAGTTTCCGGTACCGATATGCGCATACTGCTTGAGCTTTTTATTTTTACGTCGGGTGACCAAAGCTGCTTTTGCATGGACTTTAAAGCCTTGAATACCGTAGATGACGTGTGCACCGGCCTTCTCAAGTGCTTTTGCCCAGATGAGGTTGTTCTCTTCGTCAAAACGGGCTTTAAGTTCTACCATGACGGTCACCTGCTTGCCCGATTCGCTGGCGTTCATAAGCGCCTTGACGATAGGTGAGTTGGTGCCTGAACGATAGAGCGTCATCTTGATAGAGACGACATCGGGATCTTTGGCGGCACTCTCGATAAGCTGAACGACAGGCTCGAAGCTCTCGTAAGGGTGAACCAATAGCAGGTCTTGCTTCTCAAGCGTCGTGAAGATGCTCTCATTCGCATCGAGCGGCGGCAGGATTTTAGGCTGAAACGGCGGAAGCGTCAAATGCGCATAATCCTTGTTCGCGATAATCTGCCAAAGACTTGAGAGATTGAGGAATGTGTGGAATTTATAGATGTCGTCCTTATAGACATTCACATGCCGATTAAAGAAGTTGATGATCTCATCGTCAGCGTTTTTGCCCACCTCTAAACGTACCATCTCTCCTTTGCGGCGGAGTTTGAGCCCCTCTTCCATGATCTCCATGAAATCGTCCGCTTCCTCCTCTTCGATGGCGATATCGGCATTGCGGGTCACGCGGAATGATGCGAACTTATTGAGTTTGTATCCCGGGAAAAGATCGTTGATGTGGCGTGCTACAAGCCCTTCGATAGGAACATAGGTTCTGTGGTTGAGCTCGACGAAGCGCTCAAGCACACGCGGCACGCGTACCAGCCCAAAGCGCTCTATCGATTCATCGTCGGCGTCGTTGAGCTTGACGATAATGCCGAAGCTGAGATTATTGAGATGCGGGAAAGGGTGTGTTGCGTCGATGGCGATAGGTACGATGACGGGATAGATATTCTCATAGAAGTAGCGGTCAAGGTCCTGCTTCTCATGCGTATTAAGGGTGTCGTATCTTTTAACGGCGATGCCCTCGTGCTCTAACTTTTTAAGGATCTCCTCCATCGTGAATTCGGCGACCTGCTGCTCTTGATGCAGATAGCTTCGGATCTCGCGGAGCTGTTGGAGCGGCGTGAACTTATCAGCACCCGAGACGATGATGCCTGCATTGAAGAGTTTTTTGAGCCCGGCGACGCGGATCATATAGAACTCGTCAAGATTGGTTCCGTAGATGGCCAGGAATTTCAAGCGCTCTAGAAGCGGCAGGGACTCATCTTGAGCCTGCTTGAGTACGCGTGTGTTGAATTGGAGCCAAGAGAGCTCTCGGTTGATGTATAGTTCCGGGTTTTTGAGATTGGTCATCATAAATCCCTTTGATAATTTTTTTGTGATTGTATCCAAAAGTAGCTAACTATTGGATGATGCCGCTGCCTCTATAATTGGCACTGTGGAGTATAGTGACACCGTTTTTGCGGGCGTAGTAGCGAAGTAGAAGATTTTGTAGGGTCGGTTCGATAGAGGGTGCGAACCAAGCGTTGTTGCTTGTGGCGATAAGGTACTTAACATCCCCCTCGTAGAGCTCTTGGCAGGTCGCTTCATAGCAGACGGCGTTGCGGAACTTTACCCCTTTGATTATAAAATCTGTAGGTGAGGTGGCTGTTTGAAAATCTGCGGCACCGGCAAAAAAGGTATCGTTGATGAGTTGGCGTAAAAAAGCGGGCAGCGGGATATATTCGCCAAACGGCACCAAGATCATCTTTTTTGCAATCGTGTACTCT
>JACXUD010000287.1 GCA_014764025.1 Campylobacterota bacterium
AAGGTCTTGAACATGATGTACGAATTCCAAGAGTTGGCCTACTCGCTCACCATACTGCGTGAACTTCTAGAGAAGTTCGATCTAGAGGGGAGTGAGAAAGAGACCCACTACATGATCTATATCTACCTCAAAGCGATCATCAGCGATCTGCAGAGTTGGAGACTCGCCGTCTTTATCACCAAGCAGGCAGAGGATATTCACTACCTAGATAAAAGCCTTCTTAGCAGCATTACCCAACTTCAGATGACGATGATGCCGACGACGCAAGATACTCAAGAGGAGATAGAGTTTTTTTAAACGGAGGTTTTCACATGCCAAAAAGTTTCGGCATGTGAAAAGAGGCTTTAAATTTTTGCCTCTTTGAGCGAGTCTGCGATCAAGAATGCAAGCTCAAGCGCTTGATCGGCATTTAAGCGCGGGTCGCAATGGGTGTGGTAGCGTGAACTCAGATCCTCTTCGGTCACGATAAACGATCCTCCGATACACTCCGTTACGTTCTTGCCCGTCATCTCAAGGTGAACACCGCCGCCGAACGTGCCTTCAGATTTATGGACTTGGAAGAACTGTTTCATCTCGGTCAGTACCGAATCTACCGGACGCGTTTTATAGTTGTTTGACGATTTGATGGTATTGCCGTGCATCGGGTCACAGCTCCACACTACCTTTTTACCTTCGCGTTCGATCGCACGGATGAGTTTCGGCATCCCCTCGGCAACCTTGTTCGCACCCATACGAACGATAATATTGAGACGACCCGCCTCATTTTGCGGGTTCAATGCATCACATAGACGTAGAAGATCATCGGGATCCATGCTCGGTCCCGCTTTTACTCCGACAGGGTTGCCCACACCTCTGAGATACTCGACATGAGCGCCATCGACTTGGCGTGTTCTATCGCCTATCCAGAGCATATGTGCCGACGTATCGAACCAGTCACCCGTCAAAGAGTCGCGACGCGTAAATGCCTCTTCATACGGAAGCAAAAGAGCCTCGTGCGACGTAAAGAAGTCGGTCTCACGAAGTGTTTTGTAGGTGCGTGAGCTTACACCGCACGCCTCCATGAACTTTAACGACCTATCGATATCTTGCGCTAGTTGCTCGAACTTCTTGCTCACCTCGCCTTGTGATGCAAAATCGAGCGTCCATTTGTGGACTTGATGCAAGTCTGCCAAACCGCCCGTTGCAAAGGCACGAAGCAAGTTCTGCGTTGCGGCCGATTGGTTATAGGCCTTGATCATACGTTTTGGATCGGGAATACGCGCTTCGGGCGTAAAATCGACACCGTTGATGATATCGCCGCGGTATGAATCAAGCGTAACGCCGTTGATGGTCTCCGTGTCGCTTGAACGCGGTTTAGCGAATTGACCGCCTAGACGTCCGACCTTCACTACCGGCATACCGCCGGCATAGGTCATAACGACGGCCATCTGTAAAAGAACTTTGAACGTATCGCGGATGTTGCTTGCGCGAAATTCGCTGAAACTCTCCGCGCAATCTCCGCCTTGAAGTAAAAATGCATTTCCGTTTGCCACTTCCGCCAGCTGGCTTTTGAGTGAACGAACCTCACCGGCAAAGACGAGAGGGGGATAGTTTTTCAGCTCCTCTAACACCTCTGCAAGCTCTGCTTGATTCGGGTAGGTAGGTTGTTGTAATATAGGTTTTTCTCTCCAGCTCGTAGGACTCCAAAGACTCATGATAATACCTTAATATTTTATTTTCGCGAATTTTATAAAAATTTACCTAAAAGAGCTCTGATTATAGGAGTCAAACATATGGGCACCTCTAAAAACTCTACGCGG
>JACXUD010000288.1 GCA_014764025.1 Campylobacterota bacterium
TCGCCGTAGCTTTAGCTATGGCTCTTCGCGTCGCCTTGACTTAAGCAAAAATCTCCTAAAGCTAAAGCCGCGTAGAGTTTTTAGAGGTGCCCTTATAAATTTGATACAGAGTTTATCTTTATTTATGCTGTACTCGATTGTCGAAGAAATCCGACATGGAACCAAAGAAGATTGCACAAAGGCATGTGAAGATATAAGCGCAAAAATCGTATAATTTTCCCCATTAAACAACTAAAGAGCTCCATGAAAACAAACAGCTACAAGCGCATCGACGCGCACCTCTCATCACTTGGGTACTGCTCACGCAGCGAATCTATCAAATTTATGAAGATGTTTAGCGTGCGCAATAAAGGCGAGCGCATCTTCGACCCAAAACTCAAAGTCTATCACGACGATATCACGGTCGATAATGAGCCACTTGACCCCGAGATGCTGGTGGTGCTCCTAAACAAGCCCGCAGGCTTTATCTGTTCGCACGAGGATGCAGGGCGGCTTATCTACTCGCTGCTGCCAAAGCGCTGGCAAAACCGCAGCCCGAAGCTCTCAACCGTGGGGCGGCTGGATGTGGACACGACGGGGGCGATTTTATTTACGGATGACGGTGCGCTCAACCACCGCTTGACAAGCCCCAAACACCATGTCAGCAAGCTCTACGAGGCGACTTTGGCAAGTGAGCTTCGAGGCGATGAAGCAGAGATATTTGCCAGCGGTACGCTGATGCTCCACGGCGAAAAGAAGCCCCTTTTGCCTGCAAAGCTTGAGGTGTTAAGCCCCACAAAAGTGCGTATCGAGCTGGATGAGGGGAAATACCATCAGGTAAAGCGGATGTTCGGTGCGGTGGGCAACCGAGTCGTGAGCTTGCACCGTGTTCGGTTCGGCGAATATAACGTCGAAGATTTAGAGAGCGGGGCTTATAAGATCGTGTGATGATATGAAGCTTTGAGACGACGATATCTCAAAGCTCGCGTATGAGGATCTATAGGTTGTAGAACTGTCGGAGCGCACGGATGATCATTGCGTTTTTCGAGATGCTTTCGGCTCTTGCGCTCTCATCCACAAGATAATAGATATCGAGCGGCAACGAGATAGAGAAGATCTTCGTCTCCTGTTTTTGTCGTTTTTTAAGAAGAGCTACGACGCTTTGAAGCATCTCTATGATCTTTTTAGTGTCGATAGGTTTTTGGATAAAACTATTGACGCCAAGCTCGATGGATGCGCTGATCTTATCGATGTCGTTGCTTGCAGAGACGACGATGATGATCTGCGAAGGGTTGATTTGGCGGATTTGGCGTATGAACTCTATACCGTCCATGTTGGGCATGATGAGGTCGGCAAAAAGTATGTCGGGCTGCGTTTTTTTGTAGGCCTCAAGCGCCTCTTGGGCACCCAAAAATGCATCAACGCTCTTAAAGAAGTTCTTGAAGTTCGATGCAAGCAGCTCGTTTGTGACTCTCTCGTCCTCAACGATCATTGCAGTGAACTTTTTGGTCTGTAGAGTCAGCTCTACGAGATCGACGTTTGTCATGAATAGGTCCTTTATTTTGGTAATGAAATTATATATTACGATTATTAACGGTTATTAATTTTTTATGAGATATCTCTCTTGCTTAATTCGTTTTTAGAGATTTTTGCATATAATCAAAAGATACAAAGGCGGTGGAGCGTGAGAGAGAGTTCATATATATATGTGTTAGGGGAGTTTGCCGACTCGCTGCGTAAAATCGGGGATGAAGCCAAAGCAAGAGGCGTGCGTTTCTCTTTGCTTTTGGACAAACGTATCGGTGCCGAGCTCA
>JACXUD010000001.1 GCA_014764025.1 Campylobacterota bacterium
GGACAAAATATGGACTTAAAGTTAATAGCCAAAGAGTTGGGCTACAAAAACATAAAGCATATGCTCACCGAAAACGGAATGACGCATAATTTGTTTAGACAGCTTAAGGAAGAATCTCAGCAAGACAGAATCACCAGAATTATTTTGGACAGCTTCAATGTGGACACAACCAAGCTTATCAAGATATTGAAGCGTACCCCCCTGGATCACGAGCAAGATGAGGCATGATTATGTGTCCCACAGATTAAAAGGTACTGGAGGAGAAACTGGGGCTTACAAGGATGCTTATTGATTATGCACTCACAAGCAAAAAGAGGGTTTTGGCGATTGACTTCGATCCCTAAGCAACACTAACCAAAGGATATGGTCTTACGCCGGAGCAGTATGAAGGAAATAGTCCTTTCAATGTCAGTAATATATTCCTCAAAAAAGACCTTGAAATTATCTCAAAAGAGATCGATGCGGGGGTGATTCATATTATACCAAGCAATAGATCGCTGGTTTCGTCTTTCAATTGAAAATAAGAAATCCAGACATCACCTAGTTCAAGCTCTTCATTGTTACAGAGATCAACAAAGTCACTTAGACTTAAAACCTGACATTCAACACCCTCACACTCCTTAGCGATTATTATGAGTAAAAACTAAAATCCCAAATTTATTTGGAAACCTTAGATTGTGCAAAAAAAATCATTATAATCCAAGCTGAAACCGAATGACTTTGGGATATTTGAAAAAGAAAAACCAAAAATTAGGACTGAAATATGCTGAAAAAATATGCCTTTACTGCCGTTTTTGGGGTATTGCTCACTTCAAGTTTGACTTACGGAGAAGTTGATACCCCCGCTTACTGGGAGTATTTCGTAGAAGCCGGGGAGAGGTATAGCCTTGATCCTAAAATACTTTTGGCTATTGGTATGACCGAGAGCAGTTTGAAACCTCATGCGATCAATAAAGACAATAGAAATAAATCTATCGACGTTGGGATCATGCAGATTAACTCCTGGTGGTTTAAGACGCTCAAGAAACACACCGAAGATCTGAACAACTTATATGATCCAAGATTTAATATTCATGTGGGAGCTTGGGTGCTCAAACAATGTACTAATCGCTACGGTGTCACTTGGAAAGCAGTGGACTGTTACAACAAGGGTGAAAACAATGCAAAAAATATCAGCAGCTATGTTCGCATGGTAAACAAAAGCTATATGAAGATCAAAGACAAGAACTTTTAAAAAGTAGAAGTGAAGAGGGCTAAAATGGATGAGTCTAAAAAAGAAAAGGAACTTCGCAAGAACGTAGAACGGCAAGATGCAGAGTTTGAGGAAAAAGAGCTCTATCTCAATATGCCTCCTTACTCTGTCTTTGCCGGAGCAAACACCCAAGAGGAAAATAGTGGACGCAATAAGTTTTACGGAACTATAGATGCCGACTCAGACATACTCCACGAATGGAATATAATCTCCAACTACAACAAAAAAACCTCTGCTATGAGAAAATTCTTTTATGACGCAGAGACCACATCAGTCAATATTTCTCACCAAGTTCTTTCCGCAATCACCGAAGAGCACAACAAAAATGTTCTCGCCCACTTAGATAAACTAAAAAATGCGTCCGATCCCGAAGAAGTGCTAACGATTTTGGCCGAGATCAGGTACGGAGAAAAAGACAAGGAATCAAGAGCTCTACTTGATGCACTGATCCACATAGAGAAAACCAACCAGGAAGTGATCAGTGTGTACCGTGCAAGGGCAGAAGCTCAAAATCCACACTTTGCTTTAATGCGTGACAAAGAGGAAGAACTCAAAAAGAGAAGATGGGACACTTTTGATATTGACCGTGTTGGCGGTATCAAGATCATCGAAACCCAAAAGCCGGGTGGACCTAGACCCGACACCGCAGAGGAGATTCAGAAAAAAAGGGAAAGAAGGGAAGAGCTCCGAAAAACATACTCGAAGGCCCAACTCCTCGAAGACCTAAAAAAAATCGCTTCTTCGGAAAACTTTGACTTCAGTGAAGCTTCACAAGGTTTCGAGAAGTTTTATAAGCCGTATTATGGCGTTCTAAAAACACACGATAAGGAAAAATTCAAGACTAAGCTCCATGAAGATATCATCATACTTGAGGAGGGTGAGAAACATAAAGAGCTTCAGATACTCCACCATCAAACCAAGGAACTCGCTCAAGATATCCTTGTAAATGCCTTTCAGACAAAAGGAAGCCCTTCGCTTATTGAGGTTATGGGAAGAGAGGGTGGTCCTGAAGAAAGCGTGAGAGTATCGTCGGACAAGATTAGAAGATCACTTGAGAAAGCACTCAATAAAATGGACAAAACCCTTTTGACCAAAGATATGAGAGAGGGAATTCTCACAAACGTAGTGGACGGGATCAGTGGACGCTCAAAAGACGACAATTCTCCTAGTGCAATAGACCTCTCCGAAGCCATAGAAATTCTCAATGAGAAATATGACAACCTAGTGCCTTCGGGAAAAAAGGGTGGTATTCCAACACCACCTGATAGAAACATTGAGGAAGAGTTTCAGAAGATCGTCGAAGATGCTCTTTATAACGAAATCGCAAAGCACAATGAATATGCCAAAAAGTACCAAGAGCAGTATAAAGTAAAACTCTCCCACGATAACATCATAGACATCGACAAGAACGTGAGAGAAAACAATTACTCTCCGATAGGTAGTGCAAAAGACGGCGGTAGTGATATTGCAAAAAAAGCTATTGGTTTATATAACACAAACCTCCTTTTCCAAAAAATAGGGAAAGGACAGATTACAAAGCAAGAGGCTAGACACACAATAGAGCAAAGTATTCCTTTCCTCAATGAACATCAAAAACAATCTCTTGCCGGAAACCTCAACTCATTCTTTGACAGCAAAAGTCAAAAACTTGCAGCCGAAGATATGGGGATCGATGAACGAAAAGACCCGGCTACTCATAGTGGGGATTATATTACGGAATTTGCGGCTAGAAACTATATGGAGCGTCGCTTTAGAAATTCATTCAGAAGTGCATTGGCACGTTTTGGGATCACTACAAAAGCTGCCATTTCTCTTTCTGCTTGTATTGAGAAGGGAGCAAACCCGATGGAAACTTATCGCTCATCTGCGGGAGAGATCAGTGGTTGTATTGATAAAGCCTACGAAGAAGCAAAACGTAACTCTGAGCGAGCCGACCAAATGCTCTCTAGTGCCCTTGTTGCACTTGCGGGATTTGCCAGTTTCGCAATGATCTACGGTTGGTATATGGATGCAGAAGAAAGAAAGATACTACTCCTGAAGCTAAAAATGGAACTTGATAGGGAAAAGCTGATCGATTTTGTAAACGGATCCAAAGATATTGTTGAGCAAGACTTCAGAAGAAAGGCAAGTATCACCGCTACAAGCGGAATAGATGAGGGTATTGTTACAAAACAAAAGTATGGGGAGTATGTGTATCGCTCTCTTAAAGCTTCTCACGATAGGCACAAGGAGTATAACCCGTTTATCCGCAATGGAAAAGGGAACATTAAGGGGATCATCGGTGCAAAGAATGAAGAGGAAAATGCCAAACTCACAAGAGAAGAGCTAATCAGAATCAGCGAGGAAGCAAACCTACTAAAGCAAGTGTATTCCAAAAGAGAAGAATATGCGAAGTATCTCAATACCGAATACACTGATCAGCTCAAGCAGGGCATGGATAATCTTGAAACACTTCTAAACGCTGCCGACAATACTAATGATCCTGAAATGAAAGAACACGCTAGAAGAGAATCAACTAAAGCCTACCTTTCCACACTGAATACTATTGAGGACGGCTTCAAGAGAGGTGCGGTAGATGTGTATAAAATCTCATCTAAACTTGGTGACATTAAATCACACCTCGATAAAAGTACAGAAGAAAGCCTAGCAATAATGAGGGCAGAGGACGAGAAGCTTGAGCAGCTTAAAGCCGAACTGGAAGAGGCAGAGGGAAAGAAAGACATTTCCCGTATAAGTTCCCTCAAGCTAAAAACTTCAGAAGTGAACAAAAAGCTCGAAGAAGTTTCGCAGCGACTAGAGCAGTTTAAGACCGTAGAGGGGAAACTGAAAACCCTTCTTATTGAAACCGATGCTCTAATAGACAACACGATAGAGAATATCATAGAGGCTGCACAAAAAGAAGGAAAAACATATTCCGATGCAGAACTCAAAGAAAAAGTCATAGAGGCACTTTCTCAGAAAAATGCCTTTGACATGAAAGACCAAGATAAGGCAGCCTTTTCTCAGAGGATGAGGTATAAAGGTGCGAATGCTGAAAATGCGTATTTCCAAGATGCGTCCTACCTTGACTATTTAGAAAGAGAGATAAAAGGTAAAGACGAATTGGAAGTGGCTAAAGCTATCTTGGCAATGAAAACCGTACTACTGGAATCGTATATTACTGCAAAGACCACTACCGACGGAGAAATGGGAAGGGATGAGGCTATGGAAGAGCTCTTTAGGTCAAATAGTGCAGAAATGCTCCGAACTGCTTCGGTTGAAATTCATGCTATTGAGCAAGATGACCACAACACCGTTCAGGTAGCTACGATCAGCAAAGAACTTGGAGTATCGGTGGTCGATGAGATCAAAGCACTCAAAGCTCAGATCGATGACCCGGATGCAGATATCGGTGTGAGAAATCATGCCTCGAAGGAATTAGAGGAACTTACTGGGGTCGATATCTCATCAAGTAGATATCTCGATAAGCTCAATAAAAAACCGAACATCAAAGGTGGGGTGCGTTTTGGTGGAAATAACAGAGAGGCGAATAACAATAGAGAAAGAATTGCTCATCAAACCGGAAGAGACAAGAAGATCCTCGATATAAATACTCTCTTCGATAACTTTGAAGATGAAATGACTCACATGAGGAGCCGCTTTAGAAGTGGTGGTGTGCGATGAAACGCTTTCTGTTTATGATTGTGCCGACCATGTTTTTGCATGGTGTGGATATTACGGTTGCGGATGTGATACTCTCTTACAACAATGAAATAAAAAAGATGGAGGAGCTTGAGGAGTCGGTCAGAAAAGCAAGGGAGAGTAGTGAAAAGACACTCCCTGAAATGGACGCAACGATAAAAAACCAAAGAGACAAAGTGTACCAGGCGAAAAACCTGGTTTCCGCTTCGGCTAAAACGGCACGGCAAACCTCAAACATTTCAGACGTTATGAGTCATGCGTCAAACGCACTTGCGGTAAAAAACAAACAGATGATTTATAGGCTTATGATGGAGAATAGTCGTGTATCAAGAGAAGAGATCAGAGAAAAATTTGTTCAGGATCAAAAATAATGAATAGTTTAGGAAAAGAGAAGAATGATTTTTGTGGGTGTTATAATTTGCTGAAGGAGATAAGGTGATTGAAGAAAATGTAAATTCGTATGATCTCCCGGAGATCAGATTTTTATTGGAATACGGGTGTGAGCTTTATTTGCGAAACAAAGAGGAAAAGGACACTCTCCCGATTTCTAAAAAAGATGAGGTGGATGCCGCTTGGAGATTAAGCAATGAGATAGGCTCCCTATTGGTAGCACATTCGATTTTAGATGAAGAAGATGCTGAAGAGATCAAATATTTGGAGGACACAATGGATGAAATTAAAAACTTTATCAATGAAAATTTCAGAAATACACTAAGGGCCATTAGAATGTACCTAAAAAGGGATGTGGCTACTGTCAGTGCAGTAAACACTTCAAATGTCCCGACTGAGAAAAAGAAGAAAACCGGATTCGACCTTTTATGTGAAGAGGTATAGGTATGCCATCAAAGAATGAGAACATAGTGGTTATTGAGGAAAAGACTCTTGAAAAGATAGAGAAGATACCCAACAAAAAACTATTAAAAAAGGCAAAAGATATTTTAGAAGCCGGGAAAGATGCTGCGGAGAAAGGTAAAGATACCTTTGTGATCACTACTGTTAAAAAGGGGTAATAATGGATTTGTCACTATTAGACGCTGAAAGCTTTGTAAAGAAGGAAATTGAAGCTCTCACAAAAAAGAGCCAAGGCGGTAACAATAAGATTGAAGAGGTGCTTAATAAGGGTAGAGAAATATACGGACACTATCTTTCTATGAAGGAAGGTGGCTTTGTGGATCTGCTGAAAAAAGCAAGAAACAAGGAAACTCCTTCTGAAGAACTGGTGAAGTTATCTAAGAACAATTCAAGAATAATAAAAAGAGAGGTGGGCAAAAATCCTAACACTCCTTTTGAAGCAAGATTGAAGCTGCACAACGACAAGAAGAATCATGTAAGCGTTTATTATCTTATTATGGACAAGAACGCTACGCCTGAATTCCTTACCGCCGTTGCAGCTACTCACAACAGAAGAGTTCCTGAAGCAATGCTTCTTAGAAATGATCTGTCATTTAAAACGCTTGAGGTTATTTTGCAGAGAACGGACATCAGTGACAATAAGCTGAACGATCCATACTACGCATTCAAAGAAGGTTTTAAACAAGAAGGGATATACAATGGTCCACTTGAGCATCCTTCCAACTCAGAAGAACTCCTTTCCCCAAAAGAAACGGCGAAGGCTCTTATGAGATTTAAAATAAAAGAGTTTGAGGCGACACCTTATACGCCAAAAGAACTCGACGAGATCATGTTCTCGCTTGATAAGCAAGAGGGCCCTTCTCCTATGGAAGTTGCGTGTTGTACGCTCCATGAGAATACAAGTCTAAATGCTTTCTTAATAGGGTGCGAGCTGCTTAACAAGATAGATCCCGCAAAACTAGAGATCGTGAAGAGGGTTGCAGAAGGGAAAAAGGCCAAAATGATCCCTTCTTCTTACAATATCATTCAAGAGTCAAGCGTGGATACCTCTTTAGACACTGGTATCTCTATGAAAAGGCAATGAATACGGTCTTTTTGAGGTGTAGTTACAGTCGAACACTGCATAGGCTACATACCTCTACTGAAACCGCTTGACCGTGTGTAAGTGTACCTCTTCGCAATCTCCTTCACCTTGTCTATAGCTTTTTTAATACTTCGTTTAACTGCTTCTCCAAAGCGTCCAGCCTTAACATCAACTTCGTATGACTGCTCTTTAAGGCTTGTAGCTGTTCCTCGTCTATGCTGATCTGCCAGTTGGTTGATATGCTCTGATACTTCTCCAGCGTCTTGTTCTGCCGTTCTATCACTTCTAAGGCTTCGCTCATCTGCTTCTCGTATCTGTCGGCTATTTGGTTGATATGCTTCTCGTAGTTCCTCGATACGCTCTGTAGCTATTTCTCGAATAGCTCTTTTTGTAGCTTCAAGCTCTGCTATAATATTTATCAACCTCGCAAATAAGCAATATATCGTTGCACATTTTTTTTAACTACGATACAATATATTATGACAAGAACGACTATCGACAGAAAATTGTCGGAGGTAATAAAACATCTAAGAAGCAGTGAAGAGATAACCCTTTTTGTGGAGGGAAAGACTTATCAGGAGATTGGGAAATCCAAAGACAAGACAAAACACTGGGCTTCGAGGCATATAAAAAACATTATTATTTCCGAGATATATACTATACCTGAAGTAAAAGAGGCGTGTGATATTGCGTTTACCAGGGAAGCGGATAAAGAAATTTATATAGATTGCAGTGCAATCTCAAAACACTACTCTAGGCTCTTTGTTCTAATGGGGAAAGAACTCTACGGTACTCTGTATATTCACAATAAGAATTACATGACCTCTGAAGTATTAGAAAAGAGTTCCGCACAACTGCTTAATGAGGTAATAAGTGAGGAAGGTTTTCCGTTTGAGATATCAGAAGCAGATGAGCATGGGCATCTTACCAGGAACGCTTTTTTGGAAAAGACCGCAGTGCTGAATACTATGGGCGTTGATTGGATTTACAATAACGACAAAAACCTGATCATTGGAAATCCAAGGGTAAGCTTTGTGTTGAATGCGTGTGGATTTAAAAGAAAAAAGAACATAAGCCTTTGGGATGTGTATGAGTTTTACCTCAAAGAGGAATGTGGAAGGCTTTATCTAAAGAAGAACAACTTCCTTATGCCTAAAAACCTAATGCGTGAGATCGCCTTTAAGCTGCACAATTTCAATAGACTCAAAGAGTGTATTGTCAAGCTCTTCATTATGAAAAAAGAGAGCGATTTGGGCTTTGCGGTCTATGATTTTGAAGATACTCCACTTTCTGAAGACGAGCTATTAAAAAAAGCTACAATGATTAAGAAAAGAGAGTGTAAAAATGAGCCCTCAAAAAAAGTGTAATTTTTTCGTGAAAGTATTGTGAGAGAACTTTTTGTTAGTTATACTTTGCTTGTAGTCAAACCACTACGGTAGTGTGCTGTATTATCCTTTAGTTTTTACAATCACTTATACTAATCAATTAGTCCCTCCTTGATATTAATATCCTTGCAGCACACTTTACTTTAGCAACTTTCTCACAAGATCCACAAGCTCTTCGCCATTGATCAAAACAATATTTTTCTTGTTGATATACTTATAGCATTCCCTGGTAAAGACATTACTGGTGACGATGTAAACATAATCCCGTTTATTGTCTCCATGCTCACTGAGAAGACCGTACATTTCCCGCAATACTTTTACGCCCACTCTTGCGTCTTTATATCTCTTGCATTGCACAAAGCCCTTGATGCTTCTTTTTTTAATACGGATATCTATTCCTCCGTCGCTTCCCTTGATAGAGTTTCCGGTTGCTTTCCATCCCTGGGCTCTAAATACCTCAACACACAAAATCTCAAACTCCTCCCATGTGAGCTTCTTGAGTTTTTGAAGTGTCTTCCCTTTTTTCAGGATGCCTCGATTGGCACTACTTCCTTTTATGCGAAAAAGCCCATAAGTAAAATAGAGGGAAAAGGCAATAATGACTCCGATGGATGAGGTGTCGATAGTTGAGAGAAGGGGAGCCATCAAGACTCCTTTCGGGAAAAAACAGAATCAGGATGTGAGCTTGAGTCGTAGATCATACTGACCACCTTGGATATCCTCTTCGCTTGTGACCAATTTCATTACATAGCTTACTACTGGTCCTTTCTCGTACTTTTTCGCACGGTAGTATTGACTAGATAATGCCCAGTCCCTTATTTCCTTACTTCCTTTTGCAAGGTTTTCGAGCTTGTTCAAAAAGACTTCTTCTCCGACCTTCCCTTTTCTAGGGGTTGAATACATTATGATCAGCTTGTTTCGGGATATTACATGGCCCAAGAATATGCTCTTTGGAGACAATGATCCATTCCCTTTACTCTTGAATTTTGCGAGAAGTTTGCGAAGCTGCTTGAATGTGTCGGCAGCATCTTTTGACTTGTTGGTTTTTGCCTGACGCTTCTTCCTGGTATTGCCACCCTCAAAAGTGATTCCCCTTATCGTCTTTTTGTGCCACCCATACCAAAGCTCTGCCGTCTCTACTGAAGCATCAATGATCTCTTTATTTTCGTTATAGTAATCCTCTTTCCCTTCTGCCTTGATGGTCAGCATGGATTTTGCAAATATCCCTTTCCCCATCATCAGCAGGTTTTCGGGAATTCCCAAAAAAGGTCTGGCCTCCGGCGGGTAATCTTTTGCCCAAAGTTTAAGGATCTCAGGTGCAAAAGCCAAAAAGCTTACTGGGATATGAAGAATCTTATTGAGCTCTTCACTGCTTTCTCTGTGCCTTGCTAGGAAAATACTCTCTTCAGGCTTGAACTTGCATTTTTTTCTGTACTGGTTGATCCTATTGTGTATAAACATCAGTTCATCGCTTGGCTCAAGTCCTTCCTCTTTGGCCTTCTCGATATAAAGCTGTACGGTGAATAGTACAACTTTGGTGAGGGTGTCGCTTATTGTCCCCATGTCTCTTCCTATTTTCTTTTCTTTAATATAATGAATTATATCATTAATTTATTTATAAATCTATGATTTATTACCGTGTTTTCCCTATATTATAGGGTTAATCATCTTTATGTTTTGATTGCTTTAAAAGCCATATAAAACCAATTCTCGCAAAAAAACTTGCGTTTTTGCTTTACTTTAGGTAAGATTTCAGAGTAAACCCCTTCGTGAGAGTGGACTTAAATCGCCTTTGGCATCTTAGGTAGCCCTCACGCATGAGGGTACGGATCGCTTTAAGCAACCCTTTCCTCACTAAGAAGTTTCGCAACTTTTTCAGCATCACGCAACATTTCGTTTGTATCTTCCCCGATAAACCCATAAGTATTTTGCGGGAAAAGTATCATTGGATCAATACCCTCAAGCAATAGCTCGATTTTTGTGATAAATACTTGGATTTGCTCTTCGGCTTTCATCAGTGTAAAGTCATCAAGCTCCCACTCGAATACTTGGAGCATAGGCTCAGAGCGTTTTACCATGTTCTCAATTCTGACTCTGTGGATTTTGTTTCCAGTCAAGATCATGTAGATCAGTGCATAGAA
The DNA here is from genome assembly GCA_014764025.1 of Campylobacterota bacterium. GTDB lineage: Bacteria > Campylobacterota > Campylobacteria > Campylobacterales > Sulfurimonadaceae > JACXUD01. The sequence continues at coordinate 10,396 of JACXUD010000001.1, forward strand.
CGCTACTTGCTGTCCGTGCATTTCTTTCGCTTTGAGTAGGCTTGCTTCCTGACACTCCTCTTCCCATGCTTCTTGGATCGGTTTTAATAGTTCCATTGTTTCATCGTGTGAAGCTTGGTATTTCCTTAAAACTGCTTCGGACTTATTGATATCCTCAAGCTCTTTGTTTAGTTTTACTGACTCTGTAGCCCATTTATCCACTCTGTTCTGAATAGCTTTGGTCGCTTTTCCCTCTTCGGTTGCGATTTGTAGTGCTACGGTATTCTCTTGGAGTTTTGCGTCTGCTTCCTGAAGCTTCTCTACTACTTTCTCTTTTTTAGCCACAATCTTTTTGTGTGGGATCATTTCAAGTTCGATGCCGTCTATTTCTTTCTCTAGCATAAGAAGTCTTGGAGATTTCTCCGCTTTCTCATAGATAGGTTTTTTGCTCGATTTGTGATCGCTTAGGATTTTGACAAGCTCTCCCCCGAACTCTTCCTCGTACACAACATCAGTACCGCCAGTCAAAAGAATTCTAAGTGCGTTCTTTTCATCCCTTAGCATTTCTTTTGGTACGTTCATTTTAAGAAAATACTCTACTGCGATAGGGTTGTTCTTTTTTTGTTGTGCCTGATACACTTTTACAAGCTGTTGCACCTCTTTGTAAAGGTCTTGCTTACTGCACTCCTCTTTCTCTTTGTCTTTCATGCGGTTATAGTCATAGTCAATGTGAGCAATGGCTTCTCTAATTTGAAGTCCTACTCTTGGGTAATACCCCGTTGCAATGTAATGTTTAGCAGCGTACTCTAGTGCTTTGTGATATGCTGATCCCACAATAAGCCCTCTGCTCAAACCAAAGAAAGGACGTAAAAAACGTCTTACTGCATAATCTAAAGGGTTGGCATTTCCGCTAGAGAAAGAACTTCCTGAAATATATACAAGTGCATCGTCTTTCTTCTCTGTGATCATGTCGCAGATAACTCTTACTGCTGTTTTTTTTTCTTTGATCATTCTCTCTGCAATATCATTAACCAATGTTTCACGGTCAATAGAGGTAGCGTGTGTCTCTTCTAATGACTGTGGGTTTTGTAAAACTATACTTGACATGATGTTTCCTTTTCTCAATATAGTATATCATATCATAATTATTTTATTAAATCAATAGTTTTTTTATGACATTTTTCATATTTGTTGTTTTTTAATTGTATTTATGATATAATATATTACATTAAAGAAAAGGAAGCTATAAGGATAGCGATGTTCCTGATTTGATTTGGACGATCCCAAACTAAATAAAGAAAAATCTATAAAGGAGGTTGGTAGTATGAAAAAAAAATACAGCACCCCAAAGCTGCATTGTTACGGTAAGCGGCCACAAAACCCGAAACCGATCATCATAAAAAGGACGGCATAACGTCTAAGCGGAGGGAGAAAGGCAAGGGTTTCCCTTAGTCTTTTTTGTTACCCTCCCAACCTACAAAAACCACCTATTTTTCCATTTAAAACAAAATTTCTGCAAAAAACTTGATTTCTGTATAAATCTTTAGATAGCATTTTAAGAGAATTAAATAATTAAAAGGAAATAGTATGGAAGGGAATCAGATTTTCAATACCATCGAAGAGATCAAGGCCACACTAGAAGTCAATGAAAAAAGAGCTGTAGAGCTTCTTTCTAAAGAGTTAGTTCCTTGTATTACCACTGGTACAGAAAAAAGAACACGATACTACACAACTACAAATATGATCGGTCACACAAAAAAATATATAGAGATCAAAATGGGCGAAAAGGATATCCCCCACACCAATAGAGATATCTTCCTAAAAGAGCCTATTGACGAAATGATGGACGAGGCAATAACAGATCCCGCAGTAGTGATCACGGTAACGAATCAGAAAGGCGGTGTCAGCAAGACCACAAATACTGTTACTATTGCGACAGCTCTTGCTATGCTAGGTCAACGAGTTTTAGTAGTAGATTTAGACCCTCAAGCTCAATCCTCAACCTACTTCAATGACGATAGTTTTATAGGCCGTTCTATTATGCTGCTATTTAGAGAGTATGATATGAATAAGGATAACATTACCAAAGAATTAGTTGAGAGCGTTATCCATACCGAAGAGGGTATTTCTATTAACGGTAAATTCTCTATAGATATCCTTCCTTCAGAGTTGAGACTAGGGAGAACTATGGAGGCTATCGCAAGAAACTTCGGAAGTCATAAGGCTCTTTCCTTGATACTTGATCAGGTCAAAAACGAATACGATTTTATTATCATCGATACACCACCATCACCAGGACTTCCTCTTATTTCCAGTATGTACGCAACGGACAAAGTGGTACTTTCCGCAAAGCCCACCCAAAAGAGTTTAGAAGGGTTGGAAATGACCATCGAAGAGATCAAAGATTTTAATAGAGAAGTTGAAAAAGAAACCCAAATGGACGCTATTTTCATCAATGAGTTTAACCCGATCCTAAATCATCACCATAGATTACTTGAGGAAAGCGTAGGGCACTCAAGAAAAATCGGGATACCTGAAGAGAGAGAATTTGTCAGCAAGTTAGCTCCAACCATTTTTGAGACTTCGCAAGAGGCAAAAGTGTCAATTCTTGACTATCTCGAAAAGCCAAAAGATACTCTAGCGGCATTTGATCCGTTCTTTAGATATGCAAGTTACCTGGTACTTGAAAGAGTAGAAAAGGCTGAAGCTGAAAAATCCATGAAAAAGGGAGCATAAGATGACAAAGAAGCAACCTGAAACCGTTGAAGAGATACAAGCAATGATCACTAAACTAGAGGGAAGCAAAAGCCAAAAATCACTTATGGAGAAAAAGCGACTTGAGAGAAAACTTGCCACAATGACAAAAGGGAAAGAGGCATCCGGTGTTTTTTCTGCGGAGGAGGACAAGAAGAAGCTCCAACTTATCTATGTGGATATCGACAAAATAGACTTCCCTGAATTCAAAGACAGATAGGACTTTCTAAGATCAGAGCTTTTATCTATGTTCCCGCAGAAAATTTTACGCTTAGGGATTTTAATATGGTGGTATTGCATGAGAATACCGAAAGGGAAGGTCTTAACAACTATGATCTTCTTCGTAATGTTTTGAACATCATCTGTATCGATCTTGGTGACGTAGGGGAAAGCGAGGCGGTAAGATATGCGAATATGGCCCTTAACTACCAAAAGGGAAACATTAAAAATGTAACAGATGAGGTAATAAATGCTTAGTATGCCTACTGAGCTATTGGTTGCACTTCAAGAGAATAATATTACTTACTCTGCCGCACTGGAACTCAATAAAATAAAAGATGATGAGAAGCGTAATGCTCTACTGAAGCGATGTATAGATGAAGGAATGTCGGTCTCTGAACTTTCAAAAGAAGTGAAAGTGATCAACGGGAAGAAGCCAAAGGATACGGATGAGGTAAAAACGGTTTTCAAACAAATGGAAAAACGGTTTAAAAAACTTGATCAAAAAAAGAAAAAAGAGTTTACTAAAGAGCTTAATGAACTTATGGAAAGATATTAGGAGTTTTGGAACTTCTTGATACTCCACCACATAAATAAGGTGGATTCTTCTTCCACTAGGCAACCCTAGTATAATAGATGAGTCGATCAGTGTTTTTACAATGGTTTGTAGAGTGTATTTTTCTATGATGTGACTTTGGAAATGCCAAATATGGTCAGCTTATTTGATTTTTGGCATAGTCAAAAAAATGTGCAAATTGACCAAAATCACTTGACATTGTTCGCAAAACGATCTATAATTACTATATATAAATTAATTAAACATCAACAAAAGGTCGAGTTTGTCTAAGGAGGACAAAATGAGAAACATAACCCTCGGAATGGCTCTTTACCATATCAACAAAGAGGCCAAAAAGGCACTGGAGGAATGGGGAGATAGAGAAAGGTCTAGTTTTTTATATAGTATAAAAAACGCAGTAATAAATAAATTAAACAAGAAACCAATTGATGCACACACTTTCCCAATGGGGGTAATGTATCTATATGAGATTGATGGGTTTACTTTCCATCATCGATATAGCAATGGCCATAACATAGAGCCAACCAAAAGCTTATCTTCAATATCAAGCGAAGATAAGCTATGCCTTTCTACAGAAGAAGTTAAAGAGGCATATAAGGTCATTAATGATTTTATTGGCTTCACAGTAATCGAATATTAATTAATAAAAGGAGAGAAAAAATGCACGATAACACACTTCTATTCATGCGAGTCGGGCTTAATCCGACGGCTTTACAAATTTTATCTACTCTGATTGAGGGGAAAGAGCCATCCATAAGAGCTTGTCAATTGTGGTACAATGGGGAGAGGACACCAAAAAATGGGATAGTTGATATAGCCCATCGTCTTGATACCCACATGAGCGAGTACGCTCTACAGATTGTGCATGATTTACACGTCTCTGATAAAAAAGAAATATTGGTATGTAAGTTCAAAAACGATGATGATCTATGGACTAACCATAGATCAATGTATGGGCTTAACAACAATGTCCACACTGCTCTCATTAATAGAATTATTGTGATCGGAACGGCGATGGGAATCGATGTACATACACAGACAAGTAGTGTTGAAGATGAAGATTACAATCACGAAGCTGACTGGAATAGTTGTGCCAATGTTTGGATAGACACGGGAAAAATTATCTAATTCGGAACTAAAACCTAAAGAGTTTCGGATTTCCCACCTCCCACCCATTCTCTATGTTAAAATTTTTCAAAACTAGAGAGGAAGCTTATGGAAAACCAAAAGGCAGTAGTGGTCATTCTTTATGGAGAGCCGGGTACTAGAAAAACCACAATCGTTAATGCCATAGGGTATGATGAAAGCGTATCTGCGACCACTAGGGCCAAAAGGGAAGGGGAGGTGCATGGAAAGCACTATTTCTTCGTTGATAGAGAAACCTTCAATCCAAACGACTTCTATGAGTTCAAACAATTTCCAGATACAAACAATATGCTTCAGACCTACGGTACTCCAAAGCTCATGCTCCGTGATTATATTCTCAGAAAAGAGCCCATTTCGGTAGTATTGGAAGCTGAAGGTGTGGTTGAGGTAGAAAAGAAGCTCCGAGAAGAGTTCGGAGAAAATGTCATTATTGTAAAAGCTCATACAACGATCTCAAACAAGCAGACCATAATAAACTCGTTGTTGGCAGAAGGTTATACTGAAGATGCAGCATGGGCAAGACTGAACAGAGGAGATGATGGGCAAAAGGTAAGATATCATAAACTAGACATAAAGGCTGATTGCACTTTTGATGAATACACCGTTTCCCATATAGACGAAATAGAAGAGATCATAGGGATCAGAAGCAACTATAAAGACAGAGAAGCATTGGTGAGAGCCGTTGCACAATATGAAACACTGGATGAGTTTAAGAATGATTGCCTCTTTCATGGCTCAGGAGAACGCATAAAAGGCAAATTAAAGGGTAGTGGCTATGACGGTATGCTATGGACGGCAAAAACCCCTACCGTGGCTCAGAACTATATCGGCAGCCCTGGTACAGTGATCGCTTTTCGGAAGCCTTGCAGTTTTGAAGAGAAAATACCATTCAGTATTCTTGGATATAGGGATATGGCAATGGTGGATCTTGTTAGGCAAATGGGCTACGAACTGGATGTAACAAGGGGCAAAACGGGAGTCGTGATTTCCTATACTGCCAAGAAGAATGGAGAGAATGCCTCATTGCCGACACACAAAGAGATCTATACCTACTTGACGGATGTGCTCGGATATCCAAAAGAAAATTCCTTGAGGGTTAAAATGAGATATGATGGGGAGAAGCTGAATTTTCTTCCAAGTGATTACAAAAAGAATGGTAAGCTCTTTGTATTCTTGGGAGCAAGTAATCTGAAGGTTGCGGATATCGCAAAAGCTGAAAGTGATCTCACGGAAGTAGAGTATCACCAAACCGGAAACTTTAAAACATTGGAAGAGAGAGGGTATGATGCAGTAAGAATCAATGATTTTGCCCAAAGTGAGAACTGGGGGAATGTGGGTCATGTGAGTTTGGGGTTGACGAGTCATGGTCTTGAGAAGATGCAAGGTAGCTGTTTTTGTATAGGTGCTAAGAATTTTGACTGGGGTGAAAACTCAATGTCTCTGCGTCAAACCAGTACGCCGGAGTTCTCGTTTGAAGAGATATTTGAGGAGTCGAGAGCTTATCGCAATCAAAAGGATATGGACCGGATCATAGGCATTCAAAGCGATGCTACAGTGGGTTTGCAACTGGGAAAAAGAAGAAGCATTTAAAAAATAAAAAATTATCTCTCTATAGGTGGATAAGAGAAGATCGCAGACTGAGCGACTATGCGATACTGGCTCAGGTGCAAAATCCTTTTCTTGCTGAATTCAGCGAAGATTTTGGAGTTCTTGAGATATACAGAGAGGAGAGCTTTAGAAACCCCGATAAAAACAAATAGCCTAGTGCCATAGCCCAAGCCTCATGGTTTGGCAGGAGCGATAGTGTTCTCTTGTGTAGGGGAACGCCCCTCATCCCCTATGATAAAAATTTCAGACATCTTCCCGTTGCGTCTTACATCGTTGAGATCTCCTCCTATTGCCGGATCCCAGTTAAGCACATCGGACTCAACACCCGCTTTTTTAAACTTCTGTTTCATCCCGTCTTGATAATCGGTTTCTATCTCTAGGTTTTCTTCCCCAAGCTCCGATATTCTCTTGTGGTATGCTGCCATTCCGCTTTCGTTCCGTATAAACTCTTCTTTGTTCTTTGATTTCTCTACGCTCAGTGTCACATATCCGTTGGCTGCTTTTTGTCCCGCTTTGTCTTGATCATAAGCAAGGATCACCTTGATACCTCTAAATAGACCCATTTGTTCTTGAGAAAGTCCGTGAGTACCTGGAATAGCAAAGCCCGGATTGGTAACCTTTTCATTGTTGCCAGTTATGGAGCATAGGTCCATACTACCTTCAGTAGCAAAAAGTGTCGTGTGTGTTCTAAGTGTTCGGTTGGTTACTCCAAACGGCAAAGGTTTGACCAATGCGGTATTTGAAATCTGAAGCTCCTTGACCCCATCTGCTCTCATGGCTGAGGTTGGCTCCGTTGGCCGGAGCATGAATCCGGTTACTTCATTTACTGTATAGAGATCAAAAGACGGAATAAATAAAAATCCACCCTCTCTGATATAATTGAACTTAAATGTCGGTAGTCCCAACTCTCGCTTGAGGAAACCATTGTCTATAAGGTCTTGCTCGAACAGTTCTTGCCTTGGTGTTCCTTTGCCAAAAAGTCCCCTAAAGGTTTTGAGCATTTCGCCCAGTGACTCTTGATCGAGATATCCAATGCTTTGAGCATAGATATTCTTTGGATCGATCCCTCTCTTTTCTTCCAGGTACTTGTTCTTTTTTTTAAGCTGTTCGGGCTGTCTTGTGAACTGATAGATTAGAGTATATCCCACTTTGAGGCGTTGCTGATCAGAGAGCTCGTCATAGATCTCTAAAGCCTTTCTCAGATCAATGGCTGTTGGTGTGCGGTCTTTGTCGAACACTAGGTATTCTACCTCTCTTGTGACTGGTGCGGTGTGAGCCGTAGATACAGTTGGAGTGTATGTTCTATTTGGGTCGGGGTAGATCCGAAAAGTATCGGCTAACCACCTTCCCGCTTCCAAAAACGACATTCCCTTATAGTCCTCGACCAAAGTGAAGATATCCCTTGACTCACCACAATCAATGCAGCGACAACTCTTGTCGTCATCAAAAATATGTACCGTGGGCTGTTTTCTTTTTTTATGCTCAGTTATACATTCATACTTATCCCTCTGCATTGGGATACCAAGGGCATCCATTACGGCAGTGACCCCGATCTTCTCTTTAAGTTTTTCTTTATCGAAGGTTGGGGTGTATGACATCGTGTTCTCCATAGAGCTAATTGATTACCAAATTATACAAATAAGTTAGCTCAGAATAAAGGAATCCGAAATTATTGAAGAAAATTTTAATTGACAAAATATTTTAATTATGATAATCTTGCAATATGAATAAGATCGAATCACTAATAAAAGACAAAATTGCATCACTGAACGAGGAAATGCAAAAGAAGATGGAAATGTTTGTTGAAGGCCACTCTTTTGATGATATAGGAAAAGAGTTTGGACAGATGAGACAATATCCCTCTAAACAGATCTTAGCCGAGATCGATAGTATGTATAAGAAGATACCGGGTCTTAAAGAATATTGTGACAATTTGTTTGGAAAGGAAAGCGGTCATGTGCTCCTGGAAAAAGCTTCTAAAAACTATCATCGCATCTTGGGACGTATCGCAAGAGCTAACTACGGAAAATCTTTGGTGTGCGGGATGACGGCAAACAAAGAGGATTCAATGGGCGAAGCTGCAAAAGAGCTTAGAGGGATCATTGAAGAGGATGGACTTCCTTTGGAGATCAATCCTGAAGGTATCGAGTCTCCGTCGATCAGCCGCATTGAATTCCTACTGGGCTGTGATAGCAAAAGCGAATGGGGTCTGTCCAAAGACAAGACCCAAGTGCTTGCAAACAAGAAACTCAGCCTTTTGGCAAATATATGCAAGTGGGAAGTCAAGGAAGTCAAGAGTATTTGGGAGATATATGCTCTCTTGAAAGAAGAGCTCCCTGAATACATCGACGAGCAAGGCTTCGATGTAGGGAAGAAATTTGTGCGTTACCTGGCTAGAAAAGGGTGGAACGTAAAAGACAAAAAGAACTGCAACTTGGTTAGGATCAGAAATGCCAAAGAGAATAACGGGACACCTATCTATGAAGTGGAAGCACTAGATATTCCCGACATAGAAGAATACCTTCTGAAAACCAATAGCATTATTAGAGGAAACTATGGGGAAAGTAAGAAATAATATAAAAGAGGGAGTAGAGGAGTTTATCTTCTCTGCCCACACCTGCCTAAAAAGCATTACAAATTCTGAGCGTCTTGAAGAGTTTCCTATCCTTGTGGGAAAACTGCCTAGTAAAGAAGATTACTCTTTCAAGGAAGATGAGGCTTGGACCAGTACACGGACCAAGATGAACGAGTCGAGTATTGCCAAAGGGTACTTTATAGGAAACCTCAAGCCTAAGTGGGATCTATACTACAAAAGAGAGCTTATGGCTTATCTCATTGGAACTGCACTGCTCTTTTTTGTTGTGGGCCTCGTTAAGGATTCTTTTCCGGTCATTGCTGGAGCTATAGTTGCTATTTTTCTTGCTATAGGAATTCCGACCATACTTTCAAAGATCAGTAAAGTATTTCACGATGAAGACTACATCAACTCCCCAAAACGCAATTACTATCTAAAGAAAAGGGGCACTGCTCAAAAACAAAGATATGGAAAGCTTGAAAAGAGAGCAAAGAATAATCGCTTTTGGGAAGAGCTTATCTTTGGAGGCTTGCTCCTGGATGCAGCAGAGGACAACGAAAGGGAAGCGATAGAAAAGAGATTGCAAGAGATACATCTTAAAAAGTCCAATGGTCAAGAAGATCTCTTTATGGACTTTATGAATGAAACCTACCGTGTTTTCCTCCGTGCATTCTCAGGGGATATGCAAGACGGCGATGTGCGTTTCGGATATAATGCTCAAGCGTACACACTCGCACTAGGGCAGCTAAAAGAGAAAATTTTAAAATAATCGATACAAAGTTTGATTTTCATGATATAATGCGTTATACTTTTAAAAATTGAGAACAACTAAAGGAGAACACAATGTCAAAGGGACAAACTCAAGAACTATCAAACGATGAGAAAAAATGGTTGGGCGGTGCGATCAGTGCCTTGCACTATAAGTCACTTGAAGAGAAAAAGGCGGTCCTTGGTACTGCAAAGATTAAGTTTTTAGTATGGCTAGTTGAGAAGAACAGAACTAAAGACGGTGTTCCTAAGAGCGTGGAAGGTATCAAGAACGCACTTGACGATGAAGATATCGTAATTGCATACGGAACGGTTTCAAATACAATGAGATTCCTTTGTGAGCTTGGATATGCTGAAAAGGTAGCTGAGTCCGGCAAGGGAAATAAAAATGAAAGATACTCTCTAGTGGGTATTAAATAAGCAAAAAACTCTCCATGTCGGCGGCGTGTAAACTCTTTACCGCCGACACAATCCAACTTTTCTACTCCAATGTTAAAAAAATATTTAAGAAGCCTTGTAGGGTGCTTTTTTTTTCTGTATATTAATACCAAAATAATGTGTATCGCACACTATACGGGGAAGCCATGATGACACAAGCTTGCAATATTACAAATAAAGGTATCAGTATTTTCGATGCAGCATCCACATTGACTGAGACTAGAAGAAACACTGAAATTGCGAATGTTTCAAAAATCAGTTACTACCAGGTGACTGCCTGGTGTCAAGAAAAAGAAAGAGCCCATCACGCTCTCTTTATTATGGAGTATTACAAGCGGATTAATAAAGAAGCCGAGGCAAAGCTCATGGAGGAGTTGGGGCTCAAGGCAGACATGACGGAAGAGATGTTGACTACATTGGTGTTTCCTAAAAAGATCGTCAAAGATTACCTCAGCTCATCTATCGAATGGAAGAGGGAAGTGATGGAAGATTTCCTCTGTTCAAACAGTGCACTGCTTGAGAAGCAAATAGAGCTAGTCAATATGTATATCAATGCCAAAAAAGGTGAAAGTTACGCCAAAGAACGATACAACCCGTTTGATAGCGGAAACAATATCCAAATAATAGCAAAGACTTCTGATACCAGCCACCTATAGGAAAAGAATGGACTTCAAGGAATATTTAACCCAGGGACTAGAATATATAATACTTTATCTTTCAAAGATGGACTTTATGAAAACAGTCTCTCTTTATGGGATCAATGATTATAGTATTTATTTGGCAAGTGGGAAGAAAAAAGAGCTCTTTGGTTGTAAATTGGAAACATCCAGTAATAGATACCACTCTATCCCATCGATCTCTTCAATAGCGAACAATATCAGACACGCACAAGGACGCTCTCAGTTATTCCTCTATTATGTCAAGAACGGGAATACGCAGGGGATATATGTATATTCCTATAATGATGAGGCCATAGAACAGATTTGTAGGGATTTTAGAGTTCCTATTATGTCCGGCGATGAGGTGGTAAAGTCTCTCTTTAAGATTTTCCTGATCGGCGATCATTACAAGACAACTGACAACCGTATTGTTTACGAGTACGATATAGGGCAAGACGAAAAGTTCTTTGTGCCGTGGTCACTGGAATTGAACTCCGGTAGATTTAGACAGATGACGCAACTCGGCTTTGATAATATGCTCGATGAGGGAACGCTCTATCAGGCCACAAGTTATGTGGAAAGTGATATCTTTACTCCCCAAGAGCTCTTTAGCCTCGACTGGGAAGGGGTGCTTGGTTTTACTTTTGATTATAGTCATGTGGCCACAAAGGCAAGAGTGCAGACCTATGAGAGTGTTGCAAGACTTGGTGACAAACAGTTCTACGATATCGTTTCTCAGATAAATAGTAGAGAAGGTGACAATAGACAGATCCAAGATATGATAGAGAACGAAACGTGCCTTGTGAACACCGTTCTGTACATAAAGAACAACTATGAAACCACGGTAAGTAAGATCGGTCTTTTGTTGGGTGCAAAATTTACCAAGAACTATCTTACTGGTCCTTCTGTTTTTGGCAAAACGCTTATGAATGCCAGGGACTATGATTTTGATGCCCTTCTTCCAAGTGAACAAACAAAACAGTTCTTTGCCACAAGCCATAAGCGTCAAGTGCCTAAAAATATCTTCCCTATGTGTATAGGAAAAGATATCAACGGGAATATTATCAACTACAGTTTTGAGGAGAACAAGTCCCCCCATGCTATGTTTATCGGTAGTACGGGTGCGGGTAAATCTACGCAGGTCATTATAATGCTTATGCAGATGATGGGCTATGATATCAATACGGGGAAGGCTCTGCGTTTTGATCAGTTCAATATCAGATATACCGATGTCGGTTACTCTGCGGGTAACTTTGCATCAAGTCTTAAAAAGGCATACCCCGACAAAGTAAAAATATACTCTTCTATGGTCAAGAATATGCGTTTCTCGCTCTTTAATATCAAGGTAAAGAACGGGATGATCGATGAAGATGAGCTTGACTATATGGTGGGGATCATCAACTTTGCTCTTTCTGTTCAGGACGGGGGAGTTTCCGATAAAGACAAGATCGGGATGATGACGGGTGTAGAGCAGAATTTCCTCAAGACAATCGTAAGAGATCTGCTGAAGAACAAGTCACACTCGGACCTTTACCTTTCGGAGTTCACAAAAGAGCCGGGAGTGTATGATGAGCTACTTAAAGAACTCCACGCTTTAGGTTTTAGTTCCGAACTGGATAATGCCAATTTGGTCTCAGAACTTCCCGAAAAGTACAACTATCTCAAAAAGCCTATTTTGGCAGATGTAATCAACCTCTCTATTACCTACTCAGGAAAACCCCAATATTCTGCGGTGGAGCAAGAGGATATCAAGCAGCTCACTAGAAAGCTGAGAAGCTTAGAAAACCTAACTTTCCTTAGTGGGCACTCAAACCTCTCTCAAGTAAGAGAAAACTTCTCACACCTTGATCTTGATAGGGTAAAGAAGGATCCGGTGTCGTTCAGTATCATTTACTGGATGTTGGCTAAAGAGTGGATCGATATTGCGAAGAGCGAGGCAGAAGAGAGACTTGCAAAAAGACTTCCTACAAAGAAAACCATCTTCCCGGTGGACGAGGCTCATATCTTCTTCTCATTTGGCTCTACCGCCTTTGAAAACCTCTTTATTTCCGCAGTAAAAGAAATGCGTAAGTTCGGCGGTATCTTCGTCTTTATGAGTCAAGAGTTGGACGATGTACCTGAAAAGGTTGTGACGCAGCTAGGCACAAAGGTATTCATTGTTTCGCCTGAAGAGAAGGCTTCTTTGAAAAATATCGTCGAGAGAAGCTTTGGTGAAATGAAGGAAGCGGATGAGAAAGTCCTTGAGGCAATAGGGGACTATATGATGTTCGTTAAATACGAAAAAGGATCTATCGGGCTGAAGTTCGATATCGCTCCTGAAGATGAATGGTTTTATAAGCCGTACCACCCTGATTTCGAGGATCATCAATGAGAAAGTGTCTTTTATTTGCTGTAATGCTCTCTTTATTGGGTGCAGATACTTGTCCTTCGCTGACACGATTGGACTTTGTAGATAATGCCTCTTGTCACTTGAGTGATATGGCAAAGAACTACGATAAGCTCAAAGAAAAGATAGACTATCGCCTTAAAGATGTTCCGATTGGGCAAACCGCAGCACTTATAGGAACGGAGACCAAAGGGCAGTACCATATAGATGCGGTCACAACTGAAGTTACCGCACTGGGAATGCAATCGATCATTTCAAATATCTCCTCAGTATCCTCCAAGATCGCTTCCGCTGAAATGCAGTATCGCTACATTATGGATTTAGACCTCAGTATCGCAGAGATATTGATAGCCCAAAACCTTACACTGCACAACTGGGTACAAAAAGATGAGCTTGAGAGGTTTATTCCGACTTCTGAAGAACATAGTAAAAATAAGAAGTAAGGAGAGTTATGCCTACTTATGTTAAAAAGCGTGGTATAGAAGAATATATCAGCTATTTCCACAAATACAAAGCGATCCAGTACGCAGGGGTATTCAAAAATGAAATGGCCTACCGTGTAACTTGGATACTCCCGGCATTTTTTATCATTTCCCCGGCTCTGTTCTTCATGGCAGTTTTTGCCACGATCATGTTCTATACTACCAAGTTTCATAAGGAGTTTTTTAGTGACAAAAGAAAGCTTACCCGGTATGAAGGTGTCCTTGCACCAAAAAGTTCCAATGATGTTGTTGCGGTGATTGGATATCAAATAGGGGAAGATGAGGTTGCAGAACATATTCAGTTAGCTAGAAGGGACGACAAAGAGGGCAGAAAGAAGCTCATGGAAAAGCAAATAGCTAATGAAAGATGGGAAAACAAGTTCAAACACATCGGAATTTCAAGGGATTTGGCTACCACCCATTTTGTCATAAATGGTAAAACTGGATCGGGAAAAACCGAAATGATACGCTCTATTGCTAACGATGCGTGTCTTGCTATAGGTGGTGGTTTTTTGCACAATGATGGCAAAAGCGACAGTAAGTTACTTCGTGAATTCGTTACGCAAGCTCAAAAACTTGGGCGTGAAACTTCCGTGAGTGTAATGAACTTTCTTAAACCTGAGCTTAACGCAGAGTCCAACACTTTCTCTCCTTTACATATCATGCACCCGCTCAAAACGGTTGAATTCTTAGGGGGACTGACGGGAGGTGGAGAAAGTTCTGACGGGAATGCCGCCTACTTTTTTAATCAGGGCAAGGCTCTTTTGGCTCCGATCATTATGCTAACCTACCTTAGAAACAAATACTTCGATGAGGGTTACAACCTAGAGCTCATCTTTAATAACACCAAACTGGAAAACCAAATCATTCTCAGAAATATTGGCTACTGTATGTGTAGGGACATCAATGACATGATCCTTGCTTCTCCTAAGCTTAAAGCGATGATCTCTACCGTTACGATTGCGGCAGAGGATGATAACCTCTATGCTCTTTCTGCCCTCATAGAGTACATGACACAACACGCTACTAAAGTGAAGGAAGTGAAAGAAGAGACGGGGATAGAGTATTATGAGATAAAAGAGATCTATCTTGCCGGATACTATTTGATCAATGCGTACCTTTCAAGGGCATGGAATCAATTCTCCTCGCTTTTGGACATAACGGCTAGAGTGCTTTATATCGTGGGGAAAGAAGAAGGGTTTAGCTTCTTTGGAGAAGGTGCTGCAAAAATAGGCGACATTAAGCTAATGATGAAAACCATTCGTACCGGAACGGAAGGGGAAGAGGCGATCAAGGAGTTTAGAGAGGCATATAGGCTTCCTGAGTATGGAATAACCAATGCTGATCTCGCTCAACTTTATAATGCTCTTCATAGACAACCTCAGCAGGGGGGAAATATCGACTCACCTCCTGCCGACGCAGTGCAACAAATCGCATACGCAATCCAACAGTGGGCGAGTTTGGCAAACGTCTTTACGATGTATAAGCATATCTTTGGGCAAACCGATCCTGAGATCAAGCCGGAAAAGCTTATCAAGGATAACCGCTTCTTATATGTTCTTCTTCCTCCTTTGGAGCTCTCCCCGGATATCGTAGAAATTCTCGGAAAGATTCTCATTAAGACCGTTCAGGAAGTAGCAGCTATCGCATTGCTTGGAGAACAGATATCTATGCATAAGACACTGGGAAATATTTACAAAGATAGACTTACACCAAAACCGTTTACTTTTGCCGTATTTGACGAGTATGGGGCATACCCGGTTGAGCTCTCGGTATTGCTTGCTCAACTACGTTCACTTTCTATATCTGTGGCCCTTGGGGTGCAAGACCACGCATCTTTGAAGGTAAAAGGGGAGTCTCAAACTTCTCTTGAGAGAGCCTTAGCAAACACCACAAAGATCATCACGAAGACTGAAGATAAAGAGACAATCGAGTGGGTAAAGAGTATGCTCTCGGATGTTAATATAGAATCGACAAAGATGCAAAGAGATATGCACGGAGACTGGGTAAGTACCGTAGATGCGGAGATCACTGAGAAGAAGAGCTTCGAGCCTGAGACACTTAGAGACTTCGGAAACGGTTTCTCTTTGGTCATGCTAGGAAGTAAGGAGGAAGACCTTGTATTTATGCAGAGCTTCTATCGTGGAGGTAGTCCTGAGACCATCTTTATCAAGCGTTACCTCAACTTGAAATTCACCTAAGAACATCTTGAGCTCCTAACACGGTTGCTACTCCTAGTGATCGTGGGGAATTTGATACTACTCTAAGAGTAAAGGAACCCCCTTGTAGATGTCAAACATATCAAGCAACGTCGCATCCTCTTTGGCTAAAGCCTCGTCGATTCTTCTCATGTCCTTCATGGAAAGCTTATTACTTTTACCCGGCTGAGGTGGCAAGAAGATGCTTTTTTCATAGAAACAGAAACAAGGCCACTATTCTCTTTTTTCCACTCTGGGTAGGCTGCCTCGATCTTATCTATAAAATAATCGATTGCTCCATTTTGTATTTTTCAGAAGGATCTATTTTGAGTAGTACGGGTTTGAGCGTATGCCAGTTCTTGTAGCGGTATTGCCTGGTAAGAAGATTGATTGATTTGTTTATGCTGATCCAGTCTTTACCGATCATCGTTCTAAGCTCTTCTGCGTGTTCTCTGAAATCATCATAGGTTGGTAGTAATATGGGGAGTTTTGCAAAAAAATAGAAGGTTTAGGAGGGGGGGAGGCTTATGCGGCCTTTTGTTGATTCCCTCCCATTTTGCTTGGAAGCTTTTCAGTTTGATGCACTTCGCCTGATTTTTCATCATACTCAAGGATCACTCCGTCGTATTCGGTTTCAGGTGCTTTTCTGTCTTCTGCATTGATCTGTGACATAACAATAGTGCTAAACGGTAAGAACTTCGCCTCACGCTTGATCACTGTCTTTTTCCACATAGTATCTGTATGCAAGTTCCAAATACTGTCAGGCTTATGCTGTGAATGGGAGAGGCTTCTGATCTTCTCTACCTCTTCTGCGTACATGAAGCCATAGTGTCTTCCTCCATTGGTAAGAAGTGCCAACATATAGACACCGATACGTTTTCCTCTTTGGCTTGGCGGGCAAGGAACATGAAGGAACTCTACACCTCTTTGCGTGATCTTTTGAGAGAACTCATCACCCTCCCAAACCACTTCTGCAAAGATGTCCATGATCTGACCGCTTCTTCTAGCAAGTTCAAGAAGCCCCAAGTAACCGATTTGGTATGTCGCTTTGCCTTTGTAAGGTATGATATACGCATGACCGAGGTTTCTATCCAAAGATAGACCCATTTGAGCCGATTGGATCGCACACCCTAGAATACTTGCGGGCTCCAACATTAATAAGCTTGGATCGCCTCTTAGAAGTGTAAGCACCTCTCTCTTAAATCTCTCCACCTCTGTTGAAGAAGCAAGGACTTTCAAGAACTGGTCAGAATTCTTCTCCAGTGCCTTGGAGAGTAGTTCGATCTGTTGTTGCTGTGGCGTTTTTTGTTTTACCGCAGGAGCATTATTGTTGTTTTGGTTATTGCCTTGGGTATGTGCCTCGACAACCTGATTTTGTTGTGCCGTTTTTTCTTTTGCTTTATCACGTAGTCCCATGATATTTTCCTTTCTTTTTAATATATCTTACTATATCATAAATAATATTATAATGCAATAGTAAAAAGGCATTTTATTGAAAAAAATCATAAATATTCTATTTTATCGCAAAAAAGGAAAACACATTCCCTAAAAAGATACTTCTCTGAAATATATTATTTTCACGATTAAGTAAGTTATTCCATGCACCCAAAACAACCACCTCGTACTCAGCCTAACGTCAACCGATGAAAAGAGGGGAAAAAGGGGAAAAATGGTGAAAAAAGAGGCTCATGGCGGGTTTTGGATTGTGTGGTGTTGCGACCATTTGAGCAAGTAGGTATAGAATTGCTTACTTAATCGTGAATTTAAGGCTACCCTACTATCTCATAAGATATTTCGGGGAAAGTATAGCGTAGGGCGTGGAAGTGGGTGTTTTTTATGGGCTATAATTTGGGAAATACGCAAGGAGTGAAGAATGGAAAAGCACAAAGAGATCGATTGGCCTACACCTCAAGAGAACGTGAAAAACATTATGGACGGAGTATTAACACCTGACAATGCGTGGCTTGCTGCGGAGAATAAAGAGGTTACATCAAAAGAGACCATACTCCAAAAGATCAGTACCGGAGACCCGCAAAGTGGAGGCGGGCTCAAAATGTAGCCCTACAAAAGAAAGAGGCAAAAATGAAATCTGAAAATAATGACCAATTTAACTATATGATGCTTTCAATACTACAAAGGGATTGTGAGTATTTCTTGGGCTACGGAAACCATTCTGCGAAAAAACACTTCAGGTAATGATCTTGGCGGGGAAGGAGTAGGGAGAAAACTCTAACTACTGTTCCGGTGGGTTTTCTTCCTCACTCTTTTTTCCTTGCATGGCAGCATCCAACATTCTCGCTGCCTGACTCACTCTTTCCCTTTCTATATGCGTATAAACCAATGTCGAAGCACTGCTAGAGTGTCCTAGAAGCTCCTGAAGCAATCTTTGGTCTTTTGTAATGCGATAAATGGTTGTAGCATAGGTGTGCCTAAAGAGGTGTGCTCCCATTTTTACTTTTTTAATGCCCGAATGCTCTAAAATATCTCTTATCTTATGGGAAACGGACTCAGAGTTTGCCAAAGTCTCATCAGCACCCTTCTTTCTGCCGTCAGGAGAACAAAAGAGCAGATCATCGGTACACCTCGTACTATAAAGCCATTCATCGAGATAGGGCTGTAGTAGGGCTTCTGATATTTCAATAACCCTTATCTTGTCACCCTTTCCCACTACTGGGAACTTCAATAGTCCGTCCTTGCGTGTGATTTTCTTTCTTTTGATCCCAAGAGCTTCAGCTATCCTTGTTCCTCCAAAAAGTGCTACCCGGACAAAGAGATTATAGAAGAGATACATACGCTCTGAAGTGAACTCATAGGGAAGTTCTCCATTCCCGCTTATATTCCCTAGTAGGGTGTGCACTTCTTTTTCTTCAAGAAATGCCGGAAGCTCGTCTCTGTTTTGTAGCTGCTGTCTCTTCCAGGTACTAAGTTCCAAATTATAGATGTATCCATTCCCACTATTGGGCGTATTCTCATTATGTTTGGAGATATAGCCAAAGAAGTTCGTCATGGCGTTCTTATAGTTTTTCTTGGTGTTCTTTTTCATTCCCGCAGTGCTTGAGGATAGGAACTGCTTGACGATATCCTCAGAGATCTCTTTCATGCTAGTAAGCTTTCGACGCTTCAGGTAGATATGAAGCTTCTTTACTGGCACAAAAAAGCTCTTTATGCCCTTCATTCCACTATCGGCAATGTCTTTGACGATCTGTTCTATCTCTTCTATGGTTTCGGGGGAATTATTTAGCTTGATATCGCATTCTTCGAGGAGTTTCTGATCGGTTACGTTTGCATCAGAGAGGTTGGTCTTTTTGTAGAGTACGTAGCGTGTGATCCAAAAGAGAAGAGAGTCCTCAAGGCTCTCTCCGATATCAAGAGGAAACCTCATCCGTTTACCCTTGATACTACCTTATTTATTTCCATCTCATCTTTCTCTTTGAGTTCTGCTATTTTGCCTCTAATAAAGTGTGCAAACTGATCGTCATTGACATTATGTTCTAACGCACTCTCTAGGGCTCGTGGCAAATACTTTTTCAGTTCGTTGTCTTTTTCCGATTCTGAGAGCTCAGGAAAATTATCAAGAAGGATAGGGCCTATCAGACGGTTAATTTCCCACCCGATACTTACCTTTGCCGCAAAGTAGAGTAGAGCCATTACCAATGGTACTACAAAAAGAGAGAAATCTGAGACATATTGACGTAGCCCTGGGTCATTTTTAGCAAAAAGCAAGAATACTGCGATGATCCCGGTAACGGCAATAAGAACAAGGAGCAATAGGCTATGTAGCCCGACCGTGTTATTGTGTATATCGTCAAAGCCTCTTTCTCTGAGGTTTCCCCCAAATCTTTGCTCGCACGCATCATAAACCATAGCATTTCTCACTGTTCCAAGTGGCTTCAGTGTTTTTTTAAGTATTCCTTTTAGCATTCTTCCTCTTCCTCTTCCTTTTTTATTTTTTTGAGTTCTCCGATAAAAACTGTATCCACATCAGCACGTTTAATCATTTTGGCATAATTGGCCATTGTCATCCCCGCATCACTCATTCTTACTTTATCTTGTGGCTTGGATGATGCGGTAATATTGATCCAAAAATACATGATCGCAGAAAGTGCTATCCAAAAGATACTTACTCCAAATTCTTCCATTTTATTCCTTTTTATAAGATATGATATTAGTTTACCCTACTTCTTATTCAGAAAAGATAAATTTTCTGAATAATATTGCTTTCTAAATTCGTAACCCCTATTGGAGTTCGTTTTTATATAATGTCCCTGTTTCTCAAGACAGTTTTTTGGAACTTCGGTCTTTGGAGAATTTGGAGTATGATGTTTTGAGTCTCTTGAGTTCGGTATTTTCTTTCTGCCTCTCCATACTCATAAACCTACTCCTAAATTTCGTTTTTTTATTATAGCGATCATTTTGGTAGATTATTGACTTTGTTTTTTGAGTAGCCGGACCATATCAAGAGAATAAAGAAACCCAACACTAAACCCATAATAATAAAGATATCGCCGTCTCTACTACAACAAAATCCATTCTTGGTAACTTTATCCCAAAAGGAAAACATTCCCATTCCCTCTAATATTGCAAAGAGAATAAAGTAGAAATTCTTTGTCATAACTATACCTCCTCCGCTTGGGATTCAAAAAGGATATCTTCAGCGATACGCTCATATTCCTCTTCGCTCAATTCGTTTTTATACATTGCACCAAATGGACCTATCAGCTCAGTAAAATGCCATTTCCTTTTTTCAGGATCAAAGAGATAGTAGTATAGTGCCTCATAGTCATCTACTACATCATGGCTCATCTTGTCAAACTGCTCCATTGTGATCACAAACGGCTTAACTTCATTCCAGGAATAATTTTTCCCGAAAGGTTGGTGAGCATGAAAATAGCTAGGTTTTCCCTCTACCGGATCTTTCCCTATCGGATTAAACCACCCCTCGCTTGCTTCAGTTGCGGTATGCTCCACCTCAAGGATGCGACCTCCGCTTAGTAGCTCCTCTATACTTTCTACCGTATCGTACTTCTGAAGCATTGGCAGCATACTCTCAGGTTTTCCGTCATAGTGCGAATGCACACAAAGTACCTTATCCTCTTTTTTAAGCCCTATTAATGCGTGTGTTGCCATTACTCTTCCCTCCTAAAATAGTTCTTTATAGCCGTCATACTCATAAAAGACCGTGCTTGTGCCGTCATTTACTTCATAGCCTACTGGTGTTCCTTTCGGAACTACATTGCCGCACTCATCACAAAAGATGGTGCAATCCTCGCTCACCTCTGCTTTTCTAACCTCTTCAAGCTCATAGCTTTTTACAAAGTCCACGCTCTCCTCAAGCCCTTCTAGCTATGCTTTGCTAAAAGCAACCCTTACTAATGTTGGACTGTCTGCCTCACCCTCATTTTCAGGGATATACACCTCAAGTCCTATTACGATCTCGTCTGCTCCGATATTAAAGATTTTCATTTCATTTCCTTTTCTTGATATATTTAAAGAGAACGACTAAGCCGCCGTTCTCACACTCTCTACGTTTCCGTATCTTTTAAGAATTCTTTTCTCCGCTTTTTTCACAAAAGACTCAAAGGACCTCTTTGATCTGAAGATATAGAATTTGTATCTCATAAATGCGATCTCTGCGGCTTCTTCTTGAGTGAAATACCCTTTGAGTCTAAAGAGCTCCAAATTGCTATCAAAAGCATAAACGATGGTATGTTCGCCTTGTCCGTCATCGCCCACTGAAATAGATACGATTTCCTCTTCTCTATCTACTGAAACCGAGTGAACTTTACCGCTTTTTCTAGCCTCTAAAACTAAGTGAATTTGCTTCATGGAATTTCCTTTTCTTGATATATCTGATTATATCATAAATATATTTTTAAATTAATAGTTTTAGAGGTTTTTGTCAATTTTTTATAGTATTTTTCGGTATTTTTTTGTGAGAATTTTTCTATACAAAGGAAGTGTAAAAAAACACCTTGGAAAAGGTGTGTTTTTTACTTGCTGAGTCCGCTTGTGAGAGCCACTAGGCTCTCTTGTGAAACGGTATTTGTGCTAACCGGAATTATGGTTTCCTTCTCTTCTTCGGTAGTAGAGGTAGTGATAGAGCTATCCGCTTTTCTCTGCTCTTCGGTGACTGTCGTTTTAAGGCTTTCCCTCATGGCACTTTCCGCAGCTTTTGGTTTGCGGGAATTGCTAAGTTGTGCCTCTCTTACGATCCCGAAGAAAGGAGCAAGTGTTTTTACTTCTTCAACGGTCTTTTTGGCTGCTTCATTTATTGCCTTGACCACTGTGGGTCTAGGTGCAATCTCCTCTTTGTTGTCCTGGCTCTTGACATACATTGGGTTTGTTTCGCTAGAACGTGGCACGAAGTACGCTTGTCTTCCCATTCTCCAATCAGGTACTCCGCTTGAGAGCATTGATAGGTAGCTTCCAAGTGCTTTAGCGTGTGCATAACTTGGCTGTGCTGATAGGTAATCATAGATCGTAGGCTCTTCTTTGGCACTTCTCATGTACGCTGCTCCTTCTTCTGCAAGTCCATTGATCGTGAAGCCCGAAACGTGGAGATCTCTGATTGTCGCCATCATTGCCTTGTTGAGCTGTACCCTATCAGAGGAGATTTGTGCTTTTTGTTCCTCACTCAACCCTTGTGCACCTAAAGCGTCAGGGCTTGGGAACTTGACTGTATTTGGCAATACTCCGTTGTCAATACCTTCGCCCATTGCCTCGATAGCTTGTCTCGCCATTTCTGTTAGCTTACTGGCTGCGTTGGGATTTCTTAGAAGTGTATAATTCTTGTTGTTAAGCTCTCTAAAGTCAAAACGGTTGGTAAGTTTGGCAGCATTCACTATTGCGGCATAACTTCCCTCTTTCCCTCCTAGTGTTTTGCCTATATCAATCGTTCCCTTGCTTGGGTTTAGATCATTTAGTAGTGACCTCAACGCATCTGCCAACACTCCGCTTATATCTTCCCCTCCTCTTTTCTTTATGTGACGTTCTACCCTTTTTTCAAGCTGCACATAAAGTTCAGAGTAAGGTATCTCTTTTTCATTGGCGGTAGTATAAACCCCCCTGCTATCCACTTTACTCAATCTATAAATAGACTCAGCGATATCGTCTGCGACTGTCGCTTCAAGTTTTGCGGGTAGAACTGTGCTTCCTGCCTGAAGAGAAGCAATAGAGTATCCAGGAGATAGGACTACTTCTTTGATTTGGGTATTTTTGATATTTCTCACAACCGTATCAAACTGCAAAACTGTCGTGATAACGCTTGATAGGTTTCCGTCACGGATATTTCTAGCGATATCCCAAGTCAGCCCTGGTTTATAGTTTCTTGCGATATTCCCTTTTCCATCAGTTCCCCATCTGAACATTCCGTGCTGATCTTCTTTTGTGATCTTGTCATCCCTCTCGGCAAGAATAGCTGTTGCAAAAAGCTTGGACATATCTGAGAAGTTCATAAGATAATCCGCATCAACATCCTTGAATACTTGTGCATAACCTTTCTCTTCGATCCATTGTTGAAATTTCTTGCCGATCACATCAAGTTCTATTTTGAAGCTTTCTTGTTGTGCCGGATCGCCTTCTGCTCCCTTGATCTTTGCAAGGATATCTTTAACGGCTTTATGGAACGCCATACCCTGACTGTATTCTTTGAATTTACGGAAAGGGTCGGTTTCCTTACTCTGTATCTTTCTATCGAGTCTTGAAGTATCGATTGCTACTGGCATACCTAACTCAGGAGAATACCCGGTCACAATCCCTCCGACCTCTGTTCTAAAAGAAGGCTCACCCGACAAAATGCCCTCCCACTTTATTTTCCCACCTAGTTCTTGAGCCAATTCCTCTTTTTTGTTGGTAGGTGCTTTGGTCTTATTGTACGCAGAAAGAAGCTCGAATTGGAAGGCATTAAGCGGGACCCAGTTAAGATCGTTTGCGGAAAGCTCTATCTTCTTATCCATGATCATCCTAGAGAGTTTATATGCACTCTCTTTGATCTTGCTTCCCGTCACTTTGTTTTCATAAGCTAGTTCTTGTTGTTCGATTCTACCCATGACATTGATATAGTTATTGATATTCTCATCGGTTGAAACACTAAGAACGGCATTCATGGAATTTATAAGGTGTGGTATAGTGTCGCTATTGACATCGATGCTTTTGATGTATGTGCCGTTTGGTCCATCTTCTCTGTGGATATACTTTTCAAAATCTTTAGAGAAGAAAAGGGCCTCCGGGTGTGCTTCCAAAAACGCTTCTGCAAAATCTATCTTATTTGGATCAGGCAAAATCCTTGTAACCATCTTTGCGAACAGTGAGGTTTTGACTCCTTGTTCCGCACCCATCATGGCCGCAAGCTCTTGTTGCGTAAGGATCTCTTTATTATCTCCGATAAACTTCGTGCCGGCTAAGAAATTCCCTTGCCCATCCCATGCGATCTCCGCTACACGCTTATTGTCTTTGAAAATATCTGTAACTGCATCTGTTTGGGCAAACCCCAAAGGAATGATTCTTGCTTCACTTGGTAATTCACTTAATTCCTCTTGGGTAAATCCTTGCTCTTCAGGGAAAGAAGCGTATGGTATTGTTGGAGAGGAAGCAAAATCGATATATGTTCCTACGGGTCTTAATTTTTCTAAGTCAAGCATGGTTTTCCTTTTTCTGCCTAAGCGTGTTCTTGTATAGATATTTTACAAGAAACGGAGCGTTTATAGGAAAAATACCAAACTCTTTAGGATTTTATTCACCAGCCGTTTCTGAGGTGTTCTTGCTCTAGTATATGGGAAATACTTTTGATCCCCACAAGCTCATCAGTTATCACTATTTCTTTCTCGAAGCCAATATGCTCAATGAAAGCCAGTGTGCGATTTTCTATAAGTCTATACTTGTCTTTTTCTGATAAGTCGCCGAGTCCACTATCGGTCATCGACAAACCTCCTAGTGCAATGATGGTGTTCTGAATGCCATTCTGAGGATTGATCAGACTCTTGTAGTGCTTAACGGCTCCTTCGTAATCCTTTCCAAAGTCCATCATCACTGCAACTTGCCCCTCTTTGCCTCTCAATAGACCTTTTTTTATGGTCGTGGTTTTTTCGTTTTGGCTTATATACTGCATTTCGCAATAGATCCTATGTCGCATGAAGTCATACCACTCTTTTCCGTTCTCTCCAACATACACAATATAAAGGCTCAGATCATCCCTCTTTGACATTTCGAGGCAAGAACTGTAAAAGAACGGCTCTCTTTGATTTCTTTCTCTCCCCATATAAAGATAATGCTTTTGGATAGTAAGCTCTCTTCTGTTCTCTGACACTTTATTGCTCCTTGAGTGATTCTTGATTTTTTTTACCCTCGAACTCTTCGAGTGCTTCTTTGTTTTCTTCTGATATTTGAAAGGCTGCATTTGTTGCTACTGCCCTAAGATAAATAAGTCGTTGTCTTGTATTCGTCTTTTGAAGCTCTGAGGTATTGTTGAGCGATGAAACCATTTTGCTTACTTCCTGGGAAGCCCTGCTGAGTTCTTCGTATTCTGACAAGGTAAGAGCGATGATCTCATCGAGCTTCCTTGTCTCTTTATCTAGCTGCTCATCAAGTTTTTTCATTTCCTCTATTGTTTTCAGAGAAGCTTTTCGTAGATCGATGAGCTTTTCTAGTGCTGCGGCTTCTTGAGGATCGCAAGTATCTCCAAACCCATACAGAGGCATACTGGCAAGCAAAGCCAAAAGTGTGCCTTTTAGTAATTGTCTTATATGGAAGTTTATCAAATTCATTTACCTTCTTTTCTAGCTTTTAGCTCTTGTGCCATATTCTCGTCGAACATATCTTGTAAAATAGCGGTATTGGTCCTAAGAGAAACAACGCACATCAAAGCAGTATTATTGAGGGTCGAAACGTATGAATTTGTCATATTCTTTAATTTGCTCGTATTAAAGGAGAGCTTGAACTGTGCTGCATACTCATTGATACCTGACGCAATCGCATCATCCAATGAGGCATCCATTTCTTTTTCACTCTCGATCATTTTGTCTGTCTGACGTTTTCCTTCCTCAAGATACGAAATCCAGTCGCCGGAAAGTTCAGAGTAGAACTTGTTTTTATCTACCCCTCTATGCACTTGGGCAATAGCGTTCATCTGAAGCATAAGTGCTTTTCTGCATAGTGCGGTGTCCGATGCTTCTTTACAAGCTTCATTTGCTTCGTCTATTTTCTCTTGTTTCAATCCGTCGTTTTCAGGATTGATCTCCGCAAAAAGCATCGAGATCAAAAGCAATGAAGAGTAAAGTATTTTCTTCATCTTGTTCCTCTTTATTTAGTAAGGTTTGTAGGCTTATAAAGCTCTGTGAATGTGATACCAAGCGGATTGATAGGACTACCCTTTGAAGGATCAACTTTCCCTATTGCCTCTACTATCATATTCCCCTCTCTCTGTCTGTAACTTTCAGTATTTCCATCAAAGATACTTGCGACCACCTTGTAGCTGATACGAATACTAAAGGAGTCGCCGTCTGTTCTGAAGTCCTCAATGCTCTGATCAGTAATAGAGTAGAACTCGACAAGCGTGTTTTTGTTCATCCCAAATACCATAGAGGTCAGATACGCTTCAAAGTCATTATATGCCTTGCTGTTCTTCTCTAGGTAGTTGTCTCTGAATATTACTGCCTCTTCTGAATTTGCATAGAAATCATCAAGCGTTCTGATAGGCACTTGGAAGTTGTTCGATACTTTCCCCCAAGTATAAAGTCCGTAAAGCCTGATATAGTTGGAGATACCTCTCTTGAATTCAGTGGAGGCCACATTCAGCTTAGTAGGAACGACGGTTATGGCTCTTCCCATAATATCCATCATAATTATCCCTTTACTTAACTGCACTCTTGATTCATCCATTCTTTGTGCTGCCGCATCAACCTTTTCATTCAGGGTAGTGCCCACATAGACATTCCAAGCCAGTGAAGCCGCCAACATTATCCAAAGCATCCAACAATTATTTACTAAAAAATCTTTCCATCTTTGGAACATTGAGCTATTGTATTTGATATTTCCCATTACTTGATACCTTTCATTGATTGATTCTGTATTTGCTCTTGTGCGTATTGTTGTGCTAGTTCTATCTGTAGTTCTTCGTCTCTAAAGAGGTCTAGTTGTGTTCTGAGTGATTGTTTACTGCCAAGTTCCATGACTCCTTCCTCCTGATTGTACTTTTTGAGCATATAGCCTTTAAGGGCTTTCTTTTCTGATCCCTTGGAAATAAATCGTGCCGTGGCGATCTTGAACATCATCGAGTGAGACCAACTCTCTCTTGAAGCTTCCGCAAATTGTTGTTCATAATGAACGATTTGGGCATCATTGAGAGCTCTCTGAAGTAAGAAGGAGTCCAAAATCTCTATGATCTTCAACGCCTCCACCTCCAATGATTCTGTTTTTGGTGCAAGTTCGTCATTAAGGTAGTAGTCAATATACTCAAAGACCGACTCAATCTGAGAAGGGCTTATGATCCCTATTGAGGAGAGAAAGAGAATGATATACTCTTTGTCCACTTTAATTTTAGTTCCTTCCGGCAACGGCTCCAAAGAAGCACTCATAGGGATAAGCGTAGGGTGAGGAAAAAGATCAAAGCCCTTATTCTCCATGATGAAGCTATTATCGACCCTTGGATACCCAAATATCCCGTTTAGATATCCGGTGTTGAGGTATCTCATTGCTTTTTTGACAATATCTAGTCCTCCCATACCCAACCCCTTGTCTCTTTCACTTCTTTGATCTTATACTTGATGATCGTTCCCACTTGCTCTCTATACTCTGCCATGTCTTCTTTAGTGTAGCCGTCATGGTAAACCAAAGGTCTTTCTTTTGAGAGCAATTTTTCTACTTTAGTGAAGATATTGAGAAAGAAGATTTCAATAAACTTTATTGCTATTTCATCATTAATGTCTCCACGCTTGTCTCTTTCTCTAATGTCTGTAGATATCTCGACCATTTCTTCTTCCACGATTCGCTCTATTGCCCTTTTATTGAGGTTGATAATCTTTCTATTGTATGCTGCACAAAAAAATCTTCTCACCTCGCCCATTTCTCCACCCATCAGAAGAATAGAAGAGAGTCTTTTTCCCACTTCTCCGGCAAAGCGTGTAGCAAGCACATTTTTATTCATCATTACCTCTAATGAATGAAGTAGTGCTGCGTGTCTTACTTGTGCCCGATCTGCTTTGTCTGCTTTCAGATAAACCCTTGAGAGCTCCAATACCTCAACTGTCTCCCTATTCTCTACAGTAAGTAAAGGAGAGAAAATAACCGAGAACAGCGAAGATCTTCCTCCTGGCTCGCACCACGCTACCTCTTTTTCAAAGAACAAGAAGTCTAGCGGTGCAATAGTGGTTTCTTTTTGGGCAAAAAGTCCCGAAAGTCTCTTATTGAGTACACCCATTATCGAAAAGAAGTTAGACAATACATCGCTATCGGATATCTTCATAAGAAGCATATTGCTTTTATCAAAAAAGCTCTGTTGGTTTTTTATAAACTCCGAAGACTCAAAAACGCTTACTGCGGAATCTGCATGATATTCAATACTCCACTCTCCGTTCTGCTCACCTACGAAGCAACTTTTTGCTTGTCTCCCGAATTCATAGGAGAGCTTGAGTAGTCTCAAGATATCCTCTCCGTCCTCTCCGAAGATAGTGAATTTATTTAAGAGCTCTTCATTTAAGATCGTGTGCGAGAAAAGTCCCAAAATAGCAAGGATCGCATTTTGCTCATAGATCGCTTGCTTGTCCAGTACCGCCTCTTCCGCTTTTGACTCCAATAGAATTCTGATCTCTTCTAGGATCGCATAAAAGAGTAGTGCCTTTTGAGGCGAAATGTTTTCAATGTGGCTATCCCATATACTTGCTTCCTCTACCGTCTTGTACCGGAACGTATTGATATTCTTTGGTCCACCCTCTGTTTGCATAAGCATTTGAATAAGATTGTAGTAAGTATAGAACTTGAGTGCGGGAATTGCGACGATGTTCTTAGCCACATTGTTGTTAGTTTTCATTGTAGGTCTCTTTTACTTCTTTTTTGATCGATTTATAGATTGCTTGCTCTAATAAAAAGATTTCCATTTTATTAGAAGAGTCCAGTGCATCGCCCTCAAGAGACACCGCCTCGGTAAGTGGTACGCTTTTAAGTGTTGTCATTTTTGACGCAAGTTCATTCTTGAGAGTTTCGTTTCGCTTTCTGAGCTCTGCTAGGAGTGCATAGGTTTTATTTAGGTACTCTCTTTTCTCTTTATGCTTATATGCCCAGTAAGCAATCTCTTTATATGTGTCCGTCATGGCATTCTTGTCGAGTCTTTCTACTATTGGCTTGCAAACCAATGCGTTTGCACTGGTAGCCAAAAAGAGTAGTAATGTATTCAATGCTAGTAGCTTTCTCATCTTATTCCATCCCGTAAGCAAAAGCGGATACTTTTCCTAATGCTTTTTCTATATCGGTAGCCTTTTTGTAGGCTGCACTGATCAGAGTCTCTTGTGCCATGTGTCGATTAATTATCTGCTTGTATTTATCCCTTGCATCAGGCGGTAGTTTGTCGATAGTGTCTTGCCCCATGTGTGTCAGCATCTTGTGTCTTCTCGTGGCATTTCTTGCCACCACAAAAACATTCGCTGCCGTTCTAGTGGTATAGACATCTTCCACATAAGGCTCTGAAGGCACTCCAAAGTCCCTATCGGCGATCTTCGCATACTCGCTTTGGACCTTTTCCACGTATCCATCACGGATATATGTTCTTCCTGCACCTTTGTTGTAGCAGTTGATCCCTTCATACGTCACACCAAACTTGCCCACACAATCACTGAACACCGTCACACCATAATCCACGCCAACACTGGCAATAGAAACGGTTTGCGAGAAAGTTCCGTGCCCCGGATACCTTTGAAGTACAACATCTTGGTGAGCATAGTTGTTGATTTGCATGATCCCGAAGTCTTGTGAGCCGTTACTGTTCCTTGCCCCTACTGCATCAGGTCTCAGCCTACTTTCGTGCATTCCGATTGCAAGTGCCATCTTCCAATTTCCTAAACCTTGTGCTTGAGATTTTTCATAATAAAGAGGCCAAAAGGTATCGACTCTCCCTTCAAGTGTCGAAGATATCTCTCTGCTCCCCTTGGAAACCATTGCCTCTCCTTGAGTCTGTATTTCAGCTTGTATCTCGCTCTCTGAAATATTCCCATACTGTCTGCCTCCGGTTAAACTACAGTCATCACCCGAGACACCCGTTTTCTGAGAAGCCTCCTTACACTCTAGGTAGCGTTGGAGTCTTCTAGTGTTCATCATGTTTATTCCGGCATCCTTTACGGCCTTATCTATCTCGCCGCCTTTCCCATAAATCTTTTTATTGTCTGCGGAATCGATCTCTACATATCTCTTTGGATCGGTACTGCTAGAGTTTTCGCCGAAAGTCTCCTTGCCTCCAAATAGAGCAATCTTTTTTGAGGCAAGTTGGTCATACCCGCCTATCCCGCTTAACGCTTTTGAGAATTCTTTTTCCTTCTCCTCTAGCGTACTGGTACAGAAGCTCTTGAGCCTTTGCTTTTGACATCCACTCATATTACTCGTTACATTCAAACTACAAGGCCCTAGATCAAGATTGAGATTATCAGTGAATGACATCAGCTTATCCAAGTGCGAGTCAAGTGAATCAAGTACCGAACATATATCTGCTGAAGGTAGCGAAAAAGATGGCATAGTACATTGAGCAGTGATAGTACCTAGTCCCGGAATCGTTATATCTCCCGTACTGGATGAAGCAGTATTGAGAGCGTCATTCAAAAGATCTCCTCCGCTTTCTGTATTCAGCACATCATTTAAAGTCCCCCCTTGCAAAGAAGCACTTCCAAAGAAGAGAGTGAATACTGTTGAGGCTACGAACTTCATATACTTATTCTGCTGTGTTTTCTTCATTGCTTTCCCTTGCTAGATATGCCTTTAAGTCCTCTATCGGTGCTTTTGGATCATAGGCAGAAGATACCGCTTCAACCTTCCCATAGCCCAACATGATAGAATTCTTCTTGAGGTTTACTGTCTCTTTATAGAGTGCATCGATCAAAATATCTGCGGCATTTTGTCTCGCTACGCCGTCTGAATACTCATTTGCAACCTCTTCAGGCATCTTGTCCATACTTTCAGAGTCTTTATAGACATAGTAGGTGCTTCCTCTAGCTGCTTTGTTCATGGTCTTAAATTCTGCTGCCGAAGCGATCTCTATTTTAGATACTTGCTTCTTTGCGATTGAGCCAATACTCTCTTTCCCGTACTCTACCTCTTGCTTACAGTCATCTTTCGCCTTGTCCTCTTTATCATTACACTCTGCAAGCTTCTTTTGGTACTCTGCTTCAACTGAAGCTAGATTGGCCGCCACACTTTCGTCTGATACTGCAATATGTTGTGCAGCTTCCACTATCTGCTTCTCTGTTTCCACGGAGTCTTCAGGGAGCTTCATGTATCCTGGCTCTTTACACTTCTCTCCGTGCATCTTCATACAATCTCTCACATCATCAATGGAGGAGGAGAAGATCCCGTACCGATTTCCCATTTCCTCAATCGGTGTCTTTTTTTCTATCTCTTCATTGGTTAGACCGCTTGGATGCTTAATATCTTTGAGCTCTTTCCCGCCTTTACAATCTTTCCCCTTAGAGCCCTTGATCAGCTTATATTCATTTGATGAGGTAGTTATAGGGTTAAGCGGGGACATCACACCTTTCTTATCGTCCCCCAGTGCTTCAGTACATCTTTTTTTAAGATCATCAAAAAAATCACTGTTGGATGTGGTAGAGATATTGCACCCACCTATCGAGAAGTTTCCATTTAGAAGTTGCTCTATGGAAGATACGGCTCCGCAAATATCATCCGCTTCAGGTATGTTAAAATCACAACTTAGGGAAACGCTACTATTGGTACTTACCAATCCGTCTGTGCTTGTAGTAGCAACACTGAATGGACTTGCAAAGACCGCACTCGACACAAGAAGAGTTACTCCGATCCTTTTTGACTGTCTAATTATGTTCTTCATGGCAATACCTCTGTTTGAATTGCATCAGTTTCACTTCTTGACACGCTCTCATAGCGAGATACTGAAGTGATTGCCTCTTTGGTTGCAAGTATTTCACTCATATCTTTTCTAAGATTGTTGATAGCCAACATCGAAGCATAGGTCTCTGTTTTGGCACTTTCCTCAATAGTTGAAATCTGAATATATTTTTCTCTCATGTCAGGCGGGAGATCATTTTTTACCTCATCGGAAATAAGAAACACGCTCTTGCTTTCCGTCGTTGCCAACTTGAGTGTTGCACTTTTCGCATTAAGCTCTCTGTCATACCCTTCTTTTGAATTTTTGCTTCTCTGAGAGTTTAGATTTAGGCTGCTTTTGAAGTCGCATGACATAGAGCTTAGTGTGCTGTCTTTTTTGCAATCTTCTTTTTCTTCCGTGGACGCTACCGTGGAGTATCCTTGGCTTTGCTCATCAGCGTCGGGATAGTTTTGAGCCAAAGCAGCTTCTACAATTTTCTTCTCGGTCTCTACCGTATCTTTACCGCCCATAAAACCCATTTCACCATAATGTAGCTCTCTTGAAAAAATATTCATTGACTTTTCTTTCCCCTCTCTCCTTTTTGTCTTTTCTTGTTCTGAGGATGTTGGAATAGTCGCTGTTGTAGAATAAACGAATTTGCCCTCCCTGAGTGCTTTCTCAAAAGGGCTCTCACTCAAAATAAATGCTTGAGACTCAGGCGTATGCTCTAGCCCGGAACTTGAGATACTGCATGGACCAATATTAAAATTGAATGTCAGTAGATCATCGAGTTTCCCCAATAGGTCGAAATCGGTACATTCGATAGCAGCATTAATTCCAATAGACTTATCGGTAGTGGAGTCCGTTTCGCCTCCCATTAATACTGTTGTGAGTAGTGCTATTGCTATTATTTTACGATGCTTTGGCAAGTTTCATCCCCTGAAAGCTGTAAACAAAATCTCTTCTTTTCCCTTTCGTTAGAGAAGAGTATCCTATATCCTTTTGAAGTTTCACTGTAACTAGCCCCGTAGCTTGACAAAAAGCCTTCAACCGTAGAGCTCTTGTAAGGAATATAAAGAGTGGTCTTATCTTGCACCCTGCCTGGTGTCTTTGGTCTTGCCGTCTTATTCCCCGCAATAGAGTTCAGATCAGGCAGATCGAAAGCATTAGGATTTCTTGGTGCTGAAGCTATTGTAGTTGCTGGGGGTGGTGGTGTTATTGAGGATGAGGTAGGCGTACTAACTTCTCTGATCGTCGGCACGACTGTTTCCATAGTGTCATCACTGCCACCAAAACCATCATACTTCTTATAAAGCGGGACCAAAAAGAGATCTTCCGCACTAAAAGTTCTTTCTACTTTTGGAGCTTCGATCTTAATGCGGTATGTTCCGTTCTCTTTGATTTTATAGATTCTAGGATAGGTAATCTTCCCCTCTTCCAGGAGGTATTTACCTGCCTCTTGAGCTTTTACCATTTCCTTGTATTTGGATATAGTTCTCTTAAAATCTCCAAGGGCGAGCTTGTATCCTTTTTTGATATATTCTGCTTTTGCACTTTTTCTACCAAGATCATAGTAGAATTTTTGCATTTGAGTCATATCTGAAGGTGCTTCAGTTCCATGCAATAAGCTTGTCGCAAAAAGAGCGACAATAAGTGCCTTAGAGAGGTTTACTGACAACATGGCTTTCTTCTTGATATCTAGGCTCTTGAGGGTATTTATTGTCATTTCCTTCATTGTCTAGTTCTTCTTTAAGTTTTGCTCTTAGTCCCTTACTCTCTTCGATCTCCTCCACAAGAAGGTCGTAAAGCTTGGAAATGGTTTTCTCCATAGACGCTATCTTTTCCTCTAACGGTTTAGTTGCCTTTGTGACCATGCCTTCAAGCGTTGTCATTGTTCCCTCATTTGGGGAAACTTCTTTCTCTTCCGTCTCATCTTCTTCCTCTGAAGAGCGAGGTGTACCCAAATTGAATTCTTTGAGTTTTTCTTCTAGTGCTTCACCTACATTGTATTTGATGTAGTCTCCAAACCCTTCTTCATCGGCTTGTCCAGTAATCATTTCTTTTAGGGAGTCAAAATAGAGTCTTAGCGATTCTTTTGTTGCAACTTCACTCTTTGGAGTCTCTTCTCTTTCTTCCTCTATGATATTCTCTATCGTGTTGTCTGAAGGAGTATAGGCTTGAAGCATCTTTTCCATTGTCTCAGTGAAAGTAACAAACTCTTCCATGAGAATTTCTTTAACAATCGTTGCAATGGCATTAGGGTTGATCGTCGGTTGTGTTCTTGGCTGTTCTTCATCTTCTGAAACACTTGGAGCAACCAATTTCTCTTTGATGATTTCCTCTAATGCCTTAAATCCGTCCTCTTTGTCTTTTAGGGCATTTGCAACAAGTTCTTTGAGCTCTCCTATCTCTTTCTCAATCACTTCAGTAGAAGGTGCGGTTTGTTGCTCCTGGTACACCCTTGGTCCACCAAAACTCACTTCCGAATCAGGAATTGTGATCCCCTCGATCTTCTTAATGAAAGACTTCAGAGTGTTGTACATTTGAGTGCTTTCTGCATCATTGAAAAGTTTTACGATCTCTTGAATATTGACTTTGAATTTTTCATCAAACGCATTTAAAGCAGCGTCCTTTTCATTTTCAAAAGTCGGGCCTTTGAGCATAAAGTAGTTTCTGATCTGAGCTTTTACTTTTCCGTGATTTTTATAAACATCATCCATGATAGCCATAAAAATACCATGAGGATTGATCACATCATTTAGTAGATGAGAAGCCACAAGCCCAGTTCTGTAAAGTTCAGGAAGGTCTTTTAGCAAAAAGAGAAAAGTGTAAGCATTGATATCTCTTAGCCCTACAACGCCCTCTACTTTTTCACTAACTACTGTTTCATGCTCATTGTAGATACTCTTAATGATATTGGATACGCCCACTTGAGAGTAGATACCCGGCATTTCATTCCCTGCTCTATAAAAAGAAGCGAGCGTCTGCTGTTCATTCTCTCCGTCCTCCAAGATAGCTGCAAGCAGAGAAGTTTTGTCGATCTCAAACTCTCCTTTGCTTGCTGTCGCCACAAGCCCCTCTATTCCTCTGCTTGAAACTATTTGTTGTCTGTTGCCATTATTACCGTTTGTATTGTATTGCATGATTTTCCTTTTTAATTTTTACAGAAATACGAGTTTGTTTTTGTCTTTATTGTGTTGCAGTATGTCAGGCCGTCCATTCTCAGTAGAAAAAACACTGTATTCACTGAGATTGATTCTTTTGAGCCTGAAGCGGTATCTGATTCTCTTTACAAATTTGATACTTTGAAGTGTGATCAAGATTAAGAAAAAAGCCATGATCGCAGTCGATGAAATAAAGTAAACCAACTGCTCTATGTATTGAGAGGCTTGGGCTGCCTGATTCGCATTCTCCATTCGTTTCTCCTAGTGAAATTTTTTAAATGTTAGCGAAAAAAAAGGCATCCCAAAAGGATTTGGAAATTAAAAAAACTATTTTTTATCGGCATACTTGCTTGTGCTTTATAAACATAAAGCTGTCTGCGTCCCCCGTCTTTACATGGCTTGTGAAAGCATAGTAGGCATCTATGAATTTGTTTGGAGTATAGACATGGGTGATCTCTGTTTCTCCTGAAGCATTTGTAGTGGAAGTCAGCGTGGACTCATCGGCAGTAACACCCGCAAAAGCTCCTCCACAAATATACCAGTTATCCGCATCGACTTCAACCCTAAGATTGGCAGCATAAACCGGAACGGTCTTGCCTCCAACCTTTACTCCTACTTCGGAGATATTGGCAATCAGATCTGGCGTTGTAGCTCTACAATCTATCTTTGGCACTACAATACATCTATAATTTACCGTCTCCCCTCCGATTTGATAGCTGTTCGCACTCAGGGTCGGTGTCGCATTGCTGATTAGTTCATATCCGGCTGATCTTTGAGACAGAACTATATTGTCATACTCTGCGGGAGTGAGATAGTTGCTTGCACCAAGAATACTGGAAAGCAAAACTCCCACAACCATAAGTTTGTTACGCATTATCTTTTCTCCTTTCTAAAGGTTTCTACTAGGTCCTCGTAAATCAGCATGAGTGAGATAGGCGGGTGCAGATTTCCTCCGCACTGTGCCCTGAAAAGGTTTGCTACTGTTGCGATCTTTCCTTTTTCATCTTCGTTTCTTGCACTGTTCTTGGCTACGGGGATCGCTGCGTTCAAATTGTTTAGCCCACTTAGGTCAAATACAAGCCTCAACCATTCAAAGAGCTCTTTTTTCTCGACTGATATAGATATAGTCCCCAGTGTTTTTAATGTGTCGGACTGTTTATTTGTTTCCATTATATTCTTCGCCTTTTTTTAAACTAATAGATTCTATCACACCTTCAAGTTGAGTTTGGGGTTTTCCCAAACTATGCTACTTTTTTCTTCCGATGTTGAAGCCACCCGCTTCTTGAGGAGTAATCGTTCCGTTTTTGACCAACTCTTTAATGTGGTTTTCAAAGCTTATGGCCGTTAAATGCCTTCCGTTCTCTGTGCTTTCAAGGGACGCAACTACCTTGCTGATATCCCCGTTTGCTAGGTGTACCCTATCTTGCTCACTTGGTATCAGTATCTCAAAGAGTGGGACGATCACCCCTTTGTTGTTAATATGAAGCTTGTGTGCCACGATTGCTTTAATGGAAGCGGCGAGTAGGTACTCCTCCCCTTTGGTAACAGAAGCTAGGGTGACAAGAGCCTCTTTTACGTTAGAAGCGTGCATTGTTCCAAGTGCTAAGTGTCCCTTTACACCTACATCGATCATCATGCGGATATCTTTTTTCCCTCTTGCTTCACCAAACATTACTACCGAAGGGTTGTTTCTCAATAGGTGATTATTGATATTTTCCCTCAACTCATCTTCAGTCTCTCCGGTAATATCTCTTCCTAGCTCAAATTGTCTTACTGGTGCTGCTGTTGCAATGTGCCCGTATTCTATTGGATTTTCATAGGTAATGATAGTTCCCGTTGTTTCTTCCGCAAATAAGCCAACCTCGGCTGCCAGTGCCGTAGTTTTCCCACTCCCAGTTGGGCCGCAGTGAAGAATTAACCCCCCACCTCTCACTACACCTCTCTTGAGCTTGCCTTCAGGTGTTGCGATCTCTACTTGGCTAATAAGCTTCTCGATCTCATTCTTGTAAAAAGAAGGGTAGCCTACGCCCTCGAATGTAGGTATCTCTGAAGTAAGGTATCTTACACTCAGCCCTTTTCCGCTTGCGTCAGAAGAGTAATTTATTCTGTAAACTCCAAGCCCCATAACATAGATCGAAAAATCAACACTCACGGACTCCATTTTCTCATCTTTGAGATCAGTAAACTTTTTTACAAGAGAGGTGATCTGCTCACCAGAAACCATTACCGAGTTTCCTTGTTCGTCCTTAAACGGGATGTGGGCTTTTACTAGAGATACATTAACCGCCTGATCTTCCCTAATAAGTATATCCGTTACTCTAAACCCCTGATCGATCCATCCGGTCTTTATTTGCTTAATGATTTTATAAAACCATACCCCGTTAGAGCCTAGTGCGACAACAAACTTATCCTCTCCCTTTGATTTGTTTTCATCAATAAATGAATTTGCGTTCTTTTTTTGTGCTATGATCATTGTGTTTTCTCCTTTTTTTGTTAATACGTAAAATATGTTCGCCCATCTGTGGGTGCTGCTGTGTCTTTTAGGTTGAAATTGCTACTATAAATCACCGATGTATGTGGCGGTCTTACATTTCCTGCGGTAATAAAATTGTCTTGCGGAAGTGTTGGTGCAACTATCACGCAAGAATCAATATTGTTATTTATACATTGAGACATAAAAGGAACAAAAAATAACCCGTTCCCAAAACCGTCCACGGTTACGGAAGTATCTCCCATGAAAAGATTTTGCACCATTCTTCTCCAATAAAGAGCTCTTCGGTTAATATCCGTTGTTCTCCAAATATTATCGGTATTGAGGTTGGTGCATGAGCCTCCCGCTATTGCACAATTCGCCGCCGTAACTTGTGCAGCATCATCGCCGAATGCTTCCCAAAACCAAGGCACAAACTCATCGTCCATACTGTGTAGTGCTCCTGGTGGCGGTGCATTAAACTCTGTCAATAGTTTTGTTTCGTGAAAACTCTTCAGGGTGTCTTTTATTCGGTTGATCTTAGTGTGTGAAAATCTTCTTCGATAATCAAATACATTGTTCATCGTGAACTCATAATTTGATACCGCAGAAAAAGTACCCGTTGTCGATCTTCTGTCGTAATTTATCCTTACGCTTGGCGGTAAACGTGGGTCTATATCCGTATTAGCGACATGAGCTCCCGTTCTTGTATATGCCCCTCCCGTACTGTAAAGCACATCAAGTATCTTAGGACACCTCAACTCTAGTGCGGTTGCAGTTTTTGTGATACGAGAACATACGCCATTATAGTTCTCTATAATTGTATTTTCCAACTGACCTTGCTCTGCTGCCGTTAGAGAGTTAAACTGGATGCTATAAGTTATTTTCCTATCGTTACCCGCATCGGAATATACCGGGTAAGGAGAGGTCATTTTGCAGTCATTATGTTGCCATCCCCATGACAAAGTAGTATCTGCGGGGATATCTGAACAAATAGGCTCAAAAGCATCAAGTATAGCTACAAAAGACTGTTTAACACCTCTTTCCATTTCGTCATAATCCACAAACTCAGCTTCCGCTTGTCTGCTTTCTTTTGCACTGTTCATTCCCCTGATGACGCCAATGTATAATAGGGCGATCAGTATAAGGGAAATACCCAATTCCAAAAGAGAAAAACCTTTTCTTAATCTAGCCATCGTTATTTGCCTTATAGAGTAGTAGTCTTAATGTAAATTCGTCTCCCTTTTGAGAGAAATAGTCCACTATAACCGGACAACTTTTGATTAGCGGCAATACTTGATTTTTTATGATCGAGCCCTTGGCTTCTTCGAGTCTAAGTTCTATCACTTGCCCGTCTCTTCTAATAGGTGTCGTTACACCTTCGATTTCTGTTGCTTGCACTAGACAAGAACGGCTTAAAGCCAATTTATTAGTAGAGAGGATATTTTGCTCTAAATAGGTTTCATCAAGCTCTATCGTTTTACTTAGTGTCTTAGAGTAGAGATCATCTTGAGAAAATCTAAAGCCTTCCCCTATAAAAATTTGCTCTAAAATCATTGTCGTATCGTATTTGATACCTCCTCTTTTTGGACCAGGAGGATAAACCCAAACCTCATTATTTACAAGTTGAGGTTGTACCGGAGGTATATGTTGAGGTGAGGACATACTAAATGAGATCACTCTGCGAAGCTCTTTGTCTTCTGTTCCTTCCTTGTAACTTTTGATCTCGCTATCTAAAAGCTCTAAAAGCTTGAGCGAAGCCCCTCTAGCTAGGTGATTCTTCTCTACTTCGGTCAGAGGATTTACTACTGGTTGTGGTGGCGGTGCTTTAACAACCTCGATATCATCAGTCAATAA
Organism: Campylobacterota bacterium; assembly: GCA_014764025.1. GTDB lineage: Bacteria > Campylobacterota > Campylobacteria > Campylobacterales > Sulfurimonadaceae > JACXUD01. The sequence continues at coordinate 49,709 of JACXUD010000001.1, forward strand.
AAAGCTATATGCGATCCAAGAAAAAACTATAAGTACCGCTACAAAAAGATAAAGAGTTGTTTTACTCTTTTTTGTGAATTCGCTCTTGATATCATCAATAGAAAGATCGATCTCGGAGTTGCTTCGTCCTGAAAAATATACTTCTGCTGCATCAGAAGGGGTCATATCATCTTCAATAGGAACTTCACTAAGCATCACTACCGTATCGTAAGTTTCAAGGATTAAGAGCCTATCGCCATAGTCATAGTAGGCATTTTCAAGCATTCTGTTCTTGATGTATGCCACTAAGAGTTTACAGTCCTCAAGAAAAGAAGGGGTATAGTATTTGGCATCTTCTATGAAAATTCGATAAGTCTCTTCTCCAAACTTTAAAGACTCAAACTTTGCTTTTTCAGAGCCATCGTTCTCTTTAAAGTAGGACTCTTCTTCGTGCACACCCTCTTCAGTAATAATCACTCTTAGAGTATCTTCGCCTAGAGAGTTTCGCTTGGTAATCTTCTCATTACCTTCTATCTCTATCTCTTCGCTCTGCCCATGCTTCTTGAGGTTGTTCAAAAAGGATATTTGGGGAAATTTGAATGACATCATTTCTCCTCTATTAAAATTCCATCGTTTCTATTGTCGTGTTAGACTCTGTGCCATCTGCCGACATAATCTGACGCTCTACTTTGAGTGATTTTGGATGTATGCTTATGATCTTCTCTCCACTCGCAAGCTTATCGCCCACGACATATCTGCCACTATTTGTAAATAATGTGCATTTCCCCTTGTCGCAACTTACTCCAGTCACTCTAAAGCCCATTCCTCCCATCTGCTCAGGGGATTGTGGAACTTCTGTACTTTCCGCACCAACGATGTCTCCATTTACTGCAACAACCACACCTCCGCTTCTCGGAAATACTGGATTGCCTTTTCTTGGAGTTTCTTGTGTTACTCCGGTGACATTGTATGACCCAGTAGTGTTGGAATTATTGTTGCGTCTCGCTTCCCTCTCTCGCTTTTGCCTCTCTCTTTCTTCGGCAAAAGATAAAAAGATTTTATCTATGTCATCGCTTGATAGCTCCTTTGTTTCTAAAACCGAAGGATCTTTAGGCGTAGATGTCGCATTGTTGCTCCCATCCAAAGGAGGCAAGCCTTCTGCGTTGAGAGTTGCGACAAAGAAAGAAAGTAGCCCTATCCTGAAAAGTGTTTTTTTATCAAACATCACATTCTCCTAACGCTTTTAGGTGATACAACGATCAAGAACTCGCTCACTTGTGAAGAGCGTTTATTTAACCCAAAGAGGCCGCCGATAGGGTTGTCAAGCTGTGACGCTCCCGGCACACCCTCTTGGTTTGAATTATCTTGTCTCAATTTGAGTCCAGTTAGAACGATTGCAGTGTTCATATTTGTTGAAGATGGAACTGAGAGCTCATTGATAGAAAGTCTAGGAAGCACCGTTTCTCCTCCACCTTGCAAAGGAAGTGTCTTGTCTCCACGGTACTCTGAAATCTCCATTCTTGTAGCTAGGTTTACCACCTCTCCATTTTCCGCAAGTGTAGGAGTGATCTCTATTGTAATACCCGCTTCTGCGACTTTCGCCTCATTCGCTATCTCACTTGTACCACCGCTATTGACTACCGAACTTGTAACATAAGGCTCTAGGTCTTGAGCTTTAAATGATGAAAGTAATCCTGATCTTGTGACCACATGGAAATCTTTTATAATCCGGCTGTTACCGTAAGCTTGGAGAGCTTTTACCACGCTTGTAAGCCCATTCTTGCTTCCTGAGATTGTGATACCTCCTCCGATGTCAGAAGAGTAGTCCATACCTACATTGATCACATCATAACCGACCTTCTCTGCCATTGTTGCAAAAGCCTTGTTCCAATCAACACCTACGCCCATTTCATCATTCAGATCAACCCTGATAATGCTTACCGTTAGATCAATTGGAGTTTGTCTTTTAAGCTCGGTACGAACAAGTTTCTTGATATTTCTCACATAAGACGGCTTATCCATAACAAATAGATATCCTCTTCCTGACACATGAGCTTTTGCTTTTGAACTACTTAGGTGCTGTGCGATATACTCACTGAACTCTTTTCTAAGATCCTCTTTGGAAGTTAGTGTTGCTCCACTCATGCTTGATGACCCCATTCCACTTGAGCCACTCATTCCACTTGAGCCACTCATAGATTGTCCACTGCTCATATAATCTACTGCGTAATATGTTGGAAGATCAAGCTCTGCTGTTTCGTAGTCTTTCACCCTTACTAGGTCATTGGAGACTTTTTCTACTTTTAGGTCTGCTGCTTCAGCGAATTTTCTAATCGCATCCATTCTGTCACATCCCTTGTGATAGAAAGAGACATTCGGCATACTTGGCCTTCCGTCACTTCCTTCGTTTGCAGAGTAAAATCTTGTATCAAACGTAAATCCCATTCCGTATTTTTTACTGAAGTCTTTAAATACCTCATAAGGGCTTACTCCATTAAAAGACATTTCAATGGTTGGTTTTTGACCTCTTTTGCACTCTTTCACCTCATGCTGTCGCTCAACATTCTCTTTGTTGAATACTGTCAAGATTCCATTTCTATACTTGTAGCTGATTCCGCTATGTGTGTAGATGACAGATAGAAACTCTCCGAGTGTTCCCTTGAAGTTCATTGTCACTTTGTACTCAGAAGAAGGAATGAATGTTCTATCAAGAGGCACATCAAGCGATCTTGATACCTGACTTACCGCATAATAGACAGAACTATTGACAAAATTCGCATCTACCCTTTTAGACATGATCCTGGATAGTTCACTTGATTTATCATGGGCTGCTCTATATGATTCCACATCTTGCAAGCTGCGTCTTGCATCATTACCCAGTGTTGCACTGTTTCTTGTTGTACTTGCACATCCTGATAGGACCAATAGAGCGATAGCTCCCAATGAGATTTGTTTTGTAAGTTTCATTCTTTTCTTTCCTTCTCTTATTATTTAATTTTTTCCCAAATTGTCTCAGAGGTATCCAAAACCCCTTCTCTGATCAGTTGAATATAACGCCCCAACTTATTCTCTCCTATTTCCATTTCACATGCTTCATTCTCAATTTCAAATGGTTTCATTTTGTTGCTAAGTAGTTTTTCTAGGAAATCTTGTGTCATTCTGAAATATTCAGTTACCGGAACTCTTCCTAGATATCCTGTTCCACCACAACGCACACATCCGTCACCTACAATGTAGGTCTTGCCGTCCATACTCACATCCTTGAGGAATGTATTGAGCGGTTTAGTGTAGGCGTAGCGTATTTCTTTGTTGTTTTTCAGTTCCTCTAGCTTTGCAGCATTAACATTTTCCGTATCGAGTTTCTTGCAGTGTGGGCATAAGCTCTGCACAAGTGTTTGGTTTGTCGAGAAAAGCACGATATTCACTGCTGTTTCGTAAGGCACTCCAAACGCCTTCTCTAAAGCAAAGAAAATATTGAAAGCACTTCTGAAGTGTGCCGTTGTCATAATGAGTTGTCCGGCCTCACTGAGCTCAACCAAAGCATCTACAAGCTCTTTCTCTTTTCTCATTTCTCCAACAAAAGCCACATCAGGATCGGAACGCTTGAGCATACGCACATATTCAAGAAAACCCATTTTCTTATCTTTTGCATCGTCGTCACCTTGCTTAGGAACATAGATTTGGTGTTGGGTTGTGTTTGGTCGATTTATACGATATTCCACCGGATCTTCTATGGTGAACACACGCTGATTTTCGTTCACGGTACTAAGGAGTCTTGAAACCAATGAACTCTTTCCTGACCCAGTGACCCCTGAAGCTACAAAAAGTCCACCTCTTTGCTTGATCGCTTGTTTGATTCTCTTCTCGAATTCAGGGGAATGATTCATGTTTTTTACAAAATCATAATCTCCTCCTTCAATAGAAGTCTTTTTGAGTACCCTTGCAACCAAAGAAGCCTTCTTGAGTGTTCCATCAGGTGTAATAGCAACACGAAGATCGACTCCTAGATCGTCATATTCAATACGTCCATCTTGCCCTTTATAAAGTGCTTCAGCATTAAACGCACCCCTTGAATACTCTGCTGCCGTAAGCATGATCTCTTTAATGAGGGCCATTCCGTCTGTTAGCTTCATCATCCAGTCAGTTTGTTCTTCAAGGAGACCATTTATTCTAAAGAGGATATTGAACTCTTTTTCTCCGTATGTGATATGTATGTCACTTACGTCTCTATCTCTAGCAATTTTTACAACGTCTTTAAAGTTGATACTTGATACATAATGACTCTTTGCTCTATCAACACTTCTTTTGGCTGTTTTGGTTGTATGACCCTTGTTGGTGTCTGATTTTAGGTTTTCATATTTTTTATAGTCACTAAAAGGGAGTATCACAAAGTCATCCGTGCTTCCAACCGTAGGGACAATACATGGTTTTACTTCTTTATCACCCTTGTATGCTTTCCCGTCTCTAAGTTTTAATTCATCAAAGGTTGCAATCTCTAAAGTGGGCAAATGAGGCTTAAACGCTTCATAGGCAATTTCCGCAGACTCCTCCTCTGTTAAAATCTTCAACATCGCAAGCACTTCAATGATATGCCTATCTCCACCTAGCTCATTTCTCTTCTCTTTTGCTTGCATTAAGAGCTCAGGACCTTTTACATCTTCAATGGCCTTATAAAGATGAATGATCTCGTACTTGATCCTTACTTCTCTAAAAGTGATATTCCATTTAGACTTTCCACTTAGGCTTGCCGTCATTTTTTGATTGCTCCTATCTCGATACTATTCCACTATAAGAACACGGATCAGTTGCTTCGCTGTTCTGCATCCCGCCTAGATCATACTGGTAGTTTCCGTTTATGATCACTTCGCTAGGTATTGCTTTTTGAATTAATCCTCTTCCATAACTTGCTTTTTGTGCTGCATTACATGAAAAGACAGTGCTTGTAGTACCACTCCAAGCAGCGTTAAGACTTCCAACGCTGCCAGGACTATCTACAAAACCCCATATCGTATCTTCTTGATAAGGTGTAGAGCAGTGAGACAGAAGGGAAAGTGTGTGTAAGGTTTTACACGCTCTAAGTAGAGCCCCTTCTATTGCTTCAGTCTCATCTTTTCTAGCTTCTTCCTCACTTTTAAAATTTGTCATGTCGTAGCTGTATTCATATCTCTGTTTTTGATTAAGACTTCTTGTTTGGGGATCATACTCTCCTATGAAAAAAGTCTTATTTTGAGCATTATGCTTGGTGACGGAAATGTATGCGAAGTACATTCCCGTCAATAAAAACAAGATCATGGCAGCTAAAGGCACGACAAACTCCTAAATTATTGACAAGTTGTATTTGTCTTAGTGATCACGATTGTTGATCCCGCCGCCGTAGCCGTCCAAGGTGTACTGTTAGAGTTTACTTGGTTAAGAACTAGAGTTTGCACTGTTGGATCTTCATAGCTAGTTGTAGTCAAAGTTACTGTTTGGTTGCTACCCGCAGCACAGTTGTACTTCCAACTTGCAACGTCTTGAGTCTTTGTTGGTCCACCCATTGCATTAACAAGTACAGTGATCGTGTCAAGGTTAGCTGCTGCACCGATAGGGTAAACACCATTGTTGTATTTTTTAGTAGTCTCTAGTCCAGTAAGTACATCAGAAACCTTTTGGAATTCTGTATCTGCTTGTGACTGAGCGTGTTTTTTACCGAATGAGCTTAAAGCCGCAATCGCAATTCCACCGACAAGTAGCAATACTAGACCGATTTCCAATAGTCCAAATGCAGGACGCATCTTTGCTGTTTTTTGAGTTTGAGTTATCATTTTTTTCCTTTTTAAAAATTTAAGCCGTTGGCCCTAGATTCATAAGTTTGATTAAAACTTGAATCACCATGTAAATTGGTGGTGTCAATAAGACAATGGATATCGTTTTGAGTGCTGAATTGATAGTCTCTTGTAAAGTTTCTATCTCTTCGGTTTTCTCAATAATTGCTAAATCAATACCTTTCTCTATTTCCCCCCTTTCTAAATTTATTTTAAGCTCTGCTGCTTGTTCAAGAGTTACCATCTTCTCTTTTTGCATAAGAGTAAGAAGTCCATTTGCATCGTTTTTGTATTTCTTTGTTTCTTTCAAAGAAAACTGCTTTGCAAGCGTCTGAATGATCTCTCCTGACGTATAGCTCATCTTATACATTGTCCTAGCCGTTGATAGGGCTAAAATGCCGTTCAACCTCTGAAAAACACCCTTTAGATAAGGAACTTTTTGAGGTATCACGGCAAGGAAAAAGCCCAAGACTATTCCGTAAGACAAATTGATTGGAACATAGTTGTTCAATATAAAGAGCTCAAAATCGGTAAACTTGATAAGCGTATCTCCGTTCCCAATCTTTACGAACTCTTTAACGATTTCATTTAGACCAAACACCAACAAAAAGTAGATGGCAAACGGAAAGTAGAGTTTTGCCTTTACTCCCCTTTTTGTGGAGGTTGCCTTCTCCTTAATTGGTGCGTAGTCTTGGAAGATCGTACCTAGTGCGATCTGCTTTTTGTTCGCCTCTTTGATGAGGGCGATGATGTCTTGATCAAGATAGGGCTTGTATGCGATATCTTTAGGCTCATTCTTATCTTTTAATCGTCTTGATATCATTGCAAGTTCTGAAGATAGCTGCTTGTCCTTCTTTAGCTCTACTGAGTATTTCATTAGTAGTTCATAACTCGGAATACCCATTTTAGGTGCGGAGACCTCTACCCTATAAATGATCCGTTGCAATTTGCTCTTATTAATAAGCCTTTCGATGTTTTTTGCATAACTCTTTAGGGTACTCATTCTTCTTCCCCTCGCTTATTGATATAAACCGTTCCATTAGATGTTTGAGCACTCATTTCTGTCCCGGTTGCTCTTTTGAGGTACTGATTAAGGTCCTCAAGCTTTTCAATCTTTACGGTCTTATCTACTGGCACGTTTCCATCAAAGTCGAGCTCATAGTTGATTCCGGTTTGCTCTCCAAGTTCTTTTACGATTGTCTTGATCGTATAAGGCTTATTGAGCATAATCGGCTTATAATCTGCAACCACGAAAGAGAGTTGCTTTTTCCCTTCTGCATTGGTTACTTTTATTTTTCTGATTGTTTTCTTGCGTCTTTTTAATACTGCATCAAGATCATTAATGCTTGTCACCTTTTGCTCAGAGAAGCCGATCTCAAACTCTCCATGCTCAAAAGGTACGACACTTTCATTAGGATAAAGTCTCTGTACGATCTGTAAAAGAGTTACGCCTTCATAGATACCTTGACCCCTAGCAAGTCTTCTCTTCTCCATTTCAGCTGTCGCTTTTCTATCAGCCTCAAGCTTTGCTATATTTGCCTTTCTTTCGGCTTCTTCTTTTGCCTTTCGCAGAGCCATGTCTGCTTCCATCTTTGCAAGTTTCGCTTTCTTTTCCGCTTCAATCCTAGCTAGTTCTACTTTTTTACGAGCCTCTTCTTCTTTTCTTTGTGCCTCAAGTTGTGCAAGACGAGCTTTGCTTTCTTCAGCTTCTTGTTTAGCCAGTCTTTCTTTTTCGAGACGTTCCCTCTTCTCTTGCTCTTTTTGTGCTATCGCTGCTAATCTCGCTTGTTCTCTTCTCTCGGCCTCTTCTTTTGCCTTTGCGACAAGAAGATTGTGTGCGTTGATCTTGTTATTGATTTCATTTAAAGACTCAGGCGTTACACTCACAAAAAGTCTATTGCCTCTATATTTTATACTCTTTGCATCATGTACTGAGGAAATTGCTTTTTTGAGGCTCTTTATGTCCCCTAAAGTAGGAAAGTCCAAAGTAACCATCTTTCTTGAAGAGATCGCTATTCTATTCCCTCCAACCTCAACAAAAACGCCTCTCTCTTGTAGATAATTCCCTAGCTCAGAAACCGTACCTCCGTTAAAGTAGATAGGGGACAATCTTTTTGCCGTATCATCTGTGATTTTAAATGAAAAAGGTTGGCTAGTGGAGTTTGCATAATCTTTTGCCTCGTTAAGTGCCTCCACTAGAGTCGAATGGTGAAGCAAAGGTAAAACCGTCGTATTGCCCATCTGCTTACCATGAGCTGAAGTCCAGTGATTTTCAGGAACATAAGCCGTACTTGCATCATAACCTCCGTATGCACTCACGCTCATCAATAGTCCAGCTATCAAGATGGCTTTACTTCCTTGCATTTTTATCAAAAGATTCGTCCTTCCACTGTGTTTTTGTATTGTCAATTTTGAAAACTTTAACAGAAAAAAAGTCATGTCAAAAGGTTACGACGCAATTTTTGACAGATTTTCTATAAATTTTTCTGTCGCCTTTTCTTTTGCGGCAAAAGCCTCTTCAATGCCTTCAGGTTTCTCTTCCCTTAACGCTTGCTCCACCTCTGCCGTCATTGAGTCGGTCGAGTTTCTTCCGCTTGCTATCTCCTCTACTTCTTCGTCTCTTAGGTTGAATATTCTCTCTACTCTCTCCACGAAAGAATCGGAAACCGTATAGTTGTAATAGTTCCAGGATAGAAGAAACATATTGGCAAAGGCATCACTTCTAAAAGCGGGGTTGGATCCGTCGTTTTTCCCCTTCACAATAGACACAATACATTTGTTGTCATAGATTTCCGTGATCATTCTTAGTGAGTAATCCTTCATTTTAACTACGGCTGTTCCAGCGGGAAGATTGATGAATTGGTTGAGGATATAGAAGAGTGCAAAAAATCTAAAGTAAAGCACCATGATATATTTGCTTCTTTCTATCCTCTCTGCGTCTGTGATCTTCTTGTCTTTAGGGAGGGGCTCAGGAAGATATACGCCTCTAAGAAGCTTGTCCATTTCAGGGTCGCCCTTCAACATTTCGTAATACTTTTGAATGCTTCTTGTGTACTCTAATCCCGTTGAGGTAATTGCGAATTTGTCCAAGTAGAGACTGAAACGCCCTGTCTCCTCATCTATAAGCTTCTTGATAAGGTCGAAAGAAAATGTGATATTTGCTTTCCCGTCAAACACTCTGAAGTTATCAATGCTTCCTCCGTATTGATTCTGAAGCACATCCTCAAACTCTTCAGTGCTCATAACTGAATCATACTTTTCTGCTCCATCTTGCGACAAATACCCTTCTGCAATCTTAAAGAGATCTAAAAATTGGTCGTGTGACCTAAACATAGAAAATAATGTTCTGTATTCATTTGAAACCCTTGCCTTCTGCACATCCTTTTCATTAGAAAATAGCAAAGGAAGGTCTTTAAGGAGCGTTAGCCTCTCAACCCTTTCGTATCCATCGACCACTCTTACTTTCTGTTTGAAGAATTTATACCTAAGATGACTCATCCACCCCAATCTCAAGTAATATCTTTGTCTATTTATTTCGTTCTTGTGGTCTGTCGGGATCATTGCCATTGAAAGTGGATAATAGAGGTAGTAAAGTGCTTTATCTATTTGACGATACAATTTCAGTTTCAACAAAAGTCCTTGCCCGACCTTTCTCTTTAGGCTACTGAGTCTCTTTATGTCATCTTCTATCTGTGCTACGCTCTTAGCGGCAAACAAACTCCAAAAGAAGAAGATCAACACCCCTCCAACCACATAATATAAAGCCAAATTAAGAGGGGTTTGTGCCTGGTCGTGAGTGCTAAGAATAAGGTACTGGGAAATCTTTATCTCCCCGGTATAGTTTTGATTAGTGAGCAAAAATGCCAAAATAACAAAAGTTGCAATCGCATAGATAAAATAAGCTAACCACTTGAAGGACTTCTTTAGCTCAGTATGTTCTCGTTTTCTTTGTTCAATATTCTTGTAATCGTTATTATTTGCCATCAAAATACCTTACTTTTTGTGGAAATCATAGCTATAAAAAAGGCATGATAAAAGATTTTTACGAAAATCTAGTCCATTTCCGAAAGTGTTTTGGAAAAAAGAGAATTACGAATTTCATACTGCGGTTTATGTCGATACAATAGCCTATCCAATAACTAAGAAGGGAATGGCAATGGCAGAAATAGCTACCAAAAACAAAAGACTTAGCGACAGTGCACTATATCAAAATATCGAACAACTGATTAATAATAGAGAAGATGCAAAATCTTGGGCTTCAAAGGCATTAAGAGACAATGCAATCGGCTTGGATTTAAACAATATAGGTCAGCAGTTCGTGGATTTTGTTCAGCACACTAACGCTACTTCACTTGATGAGGTTTTTGATCATTTTGTAAAAAGAAACTGGCTTTTGCCCGACGGGAGTATTCAGCTTTCATCTTTTCAAGTTGCAGAAGTATTGGATGTAACTTTTAAAGAAGAGGTATTAGGGGGAAATGTCTTTACTGATATCAACTTTAGTATCAAAATGAACGATCAAGACAAGCCTGAAAACATCAAACTCACCAGTGGCTTTAAATTCGATAACAACACCCATACCCTTAAAATATACCCTGAAGAGAAATCAGACCTCTTTGATAGAGCAAAGCAGCCCTTCTTCTACACAAAAGACCTACTCTTCACAATCTCCAATAGTGGAACAAGAGCCCAAATAGAGGATATCTTCAATCAGATAGGTAAAGACTCCTTTTTGCTTTTGGGAAGATTGGATAATAGTTATATTCCGGGAATCGTTATCCCTGACCCTGCTAGAAGCCTTGCCAAGATCAATTACGACCACCAAGATAAACTGATCCACTCTGGACTACCTACTCCAAAAATAGATGAGGCTTCTGAAAATGAGCACATGATCATCCACTCTTTTGCTGAAAGATTGGCAATACTCAATAAAGTTGGAAGTTACGTCTATGAAAAAACCACTGGGAAAACTTCAGAAAGAGAAGAAATCACCAATAAGATGCTTTCTTCCCTATTCTCTAAAAACGAGAACGGTCACGAAACAAGGGATAGGCTCAAGGCCATTCTCTTCCAATACACCACTCAAGAAAAAAGAGACACGGCATTTGAGACCTTTAGAGATATACTGATTGACTCTAGCACTCCGGCAAAAGATATCGCCAAAGCCGTAGAGGATGGCATTATGCAACTTCCTTATGAGGTCAGAGATTCGATTGCTAATATTTCCCTAAAAACTGCTACCTATCTTGATTACTCTTCAAGAGACGAAAAGACGCTTAAAAAAACAATGTCTAGTCCTAAGCTCGGATCAACGCTACTTGGAAATATACCAGGAGAAGGGATAGTAACAGAAACACTTATGGAGCGTATGAGTGATTTCTCGGAAGAGGAAAAAACCTCCGCTATCCTTTCTGAACTAAAAACTGCTGCCAAAGAATCATACAGCTTCATAGGATCTGCCATTATCAATGGATATAGCCGTATCTCCTTTTCAAACAAAAGAGGGGAAATAAACTGGGAAAACTCCAACTTTACCAATACTGTGTTTGCCAAGGTTTCAGATAAAACAGAACTTGAAGATACACTCCTTGAATATCTACACAACGAAACTCCCGCTTTCCCTGCTCTGATTGACGGAAATTACTACATTGTCAGCAGACGCTCTTTTGTTGGCACTAATGCCGTTGGGTATTCGATCACCAATGAGGACAAAAAAGCGATTGCAAAAGCAGTAGATGAGATTGTACCGGATGATCTATTGGGAACTCTCTACCGTTTTGCCTCTTCTGATCTAAGTGTAACCGGAATGCGAAACATAAGCAATGCGGGTATTACTGTTGGAAAAATGATTGGGCAAAGTGAAAAAAGCGTGGGCTTGCAAGCAACCTTTTCTTCAAGATTTGGTAACACACTAAGCAGAAGAGGTAGAAATAAAAAGTCGGAAACCAAAGAGTCGATAGATAAACTCTCTATGGGTGAATTGTGTTCAAGTTTCCTTTCTTTAGATAGAACGCAAAAGTGTTTCCCTAACTTGCTCAACGTGGACGGGAAAGACGTTTCAGCTAAAGATATTGAAAAGAATGCCTTCCTCCGTGCTTACTACGCCTATCTTGGTGAGAGATCCGCAGCAATGGCTAACATTATCGGCGTTGGTGCGGGTGTAAAAATCAGGGAGCCGTTTGATATTCTCGACAAAAGCAAAAACGTACTTCCTGAAGAGGATAAAAAAGAAGAAATGGGCTTCAATCAGGAAGGTGGGATACTGGACTTCAAGCATTATCCTAAAGTGATCAACCTAGCAACCGAAGAGCATAAAAAAGAGTTCTTTAGGCTTGCGGTGCTTGCTACTGATAATACAATAAAAGATACCCTTGGAGGCAATCATACGAGTGTCGAGGATGCACTAAAGGAAACCCTACTACCTAAGCTAAAAGAGGCTCAGTATGCAATTATGAAGATTTCAAGAAGAAAGAATGGATCAATCAGGGAAAAGGCTGAAAAGTTTGTTCTTGTAAATAAAGACCTTAGAGCTATTGCAAACACTAATATCCCGGTTTTCGCTTTCTTTAAAGAGCTTAAAAATAATGGCTTTATCGACAAAAAGAACACCACAAAAGAAGTAACTTTTGCGGAAAAGGATATCCATACCCTATTTGATAAAACACTTGAGGTAATCAATAGGGACATTAAAAGCCTACCGGATATCTTTGATGTGGTTAAGAAGCTCAGAGGAGAGGTAATCAGAAATGAGAACATTGAAAGGGTGACACAAAATGAAGCCTTTAGCCCTCTCGCCTTAGCTAACTATGACGAGAAAAAATTGACACTGTTCTTTAATTCTCTCAAAAAGAGTGGTCTCGATCAGATCATTAAGGACTTCCACCTTGAGAAACTCAAAACACCTAAAGAGATCGCAGAGGAGATTTTCGACAACCCTAAAGAGCAAGCGGTAGCTATTGACTTTCTTCAGAAGAAATATGAAGGACAAGCTTATAAGTTTAGCGATCTCAAAGTTGAGGACAGAAGAATTGAGTCCATTCAAGCCTACTTTGATGTAGTAATGGCTACCGACCCTGATATCGGAGATAACTATAAGGTAGATAGCGAGAAGATCAAAGCACTATTTGAAACCATGAGAGGAGAAGGCTCTAGGGATATCGGTACATTAAGACAAGCGGTAAAGCTGCTTAATACTTTTGCTTTTGCTAATTATGTAGAAATACTAAAAGAGCATAAAGCTTCAAAAGGAGAGGATCTCTCTGCATCTGATAAAAATGTGCTTATAAAGACCTACCTTGGAGAAGTCCTATTATTAAAAGACTCACAAATAAACGACGTACTGGGTAATATGGCACTGCACATGAAAAAAGGCATCAAGTCATCTTTGCTTGGTGTTGAAATGAGAGGCGGTAAAACAAGATCAGCGATTGAGTTTGCAAACCTAAAGAACAATGTTTACGGCACTTCCGCATTGGCTTTCTTTCAGGGGAAAAACTTTAATGATATTCTCGAACAAGGGTTTGACAGTAACCCGCTTGCTTTCCTTAGACATTCTACTATTCTTGGTGATCAAAAGATGTTTGTAAAACAAAGTAGTAATATGCCTCTTGCCTTTACAGAATGGACTCCAATGAACATTCCAACGAAACTAAAGAGAAGCAATCTACTTAAAAACCCGCTTATGGATTCAAACAGAGCTCCTTCGGATCACCTCACAAGGGAGTTCTCACAAAAGCTCTCGATCATCGAAAAAGAAGCGGTGAACATTTCAGATGATGACATGAAAAACATCATTGCTAAAAACAAGGATTATATATCAGAAGAAACTGCTGCGGCAATTATGAACGGTCCTGACACTGAAAAAGGTAAATTACTAGGGAAGGTAATGTATTTTTACCTTGGAAGTATTGTTAAGGATGGTTTTCTGGATAAAGAAAGTGAGAATGAAAAGGTCGGGAAAGAAATCAGAAGCCTCTTTGGTCCTTATTGGGATACATACAAGAAAGAGCTTGCTAGTGTGAAAGAGCTTGACGGAAATATTGTCTATATGGGGAAGCAGTACATTTCTAGCCATATTGGAAGCACTAAAAATGAAATCACAATCAGAACAAAGGAACTCCCGCCGATCACCACCGGGCTAGATGTCTCTTACGCTATCGAAAACAAAACTCAACTAAATAAAGCTGATTTGTCTAGCGAGTATGCTTCTTTCCTTGATGCCTTGTCTTTGCCAGTAAAAGACAGTAAAGTGCTTCTCCCTAAGTTTAATACTTTCAGAAAGCCTTCCGAACTAAAAAATGCCTATAAGGAGTTTGGTGCGATCTTTACCGATATGACCAATTCCCTATATGAAGAGATTAAAAACGATACCGACCATCTAAACAGTGACATTCTTGCGGATGACATTACGGCTCACGAACTTGCAAGAAAAGCAAAAGTAGTGACAAGTAAGATCAAGTTCTCTATTACGGGTGCAGATAGAAACCTTACTACCGATTCTCCTTACTACCCTATCAAGGTGGACGGATATGCTGCTGACGGCATAGAGATCGATATAAAGAGAACACTTGAAACAGTAAAAGACTCTATTGGTTTTAGCCCGCAAGAACTCAAAGGCTTTGATGAACAGACACAAAAAGAATTCAATAATATTGTTGAAAAACACCTATTAAATCACGAAAAGATTGCAGAGGCACTACAAAACGCATCTTATAGGGCTGTTGCTTTAGAATTGTACGACCCTAAAGAGCTAAAAACTGCGGTCAAGACAAGACTTTCGCCTTTTGTAAATCAGAAAAACCCTCTAAAGTCCAGTACCGTTTCTTTTGAGCTTTATTTTACAAAAAATACCAATATGTTCGCTCCTATGTCTCCTAAGAACATTGGAGATCCCAAACTGTGGATACAACTCAAAGCTCCTGAAGCAACATACTCGAATTTTGTTGCTTCATCCATTGTGCTAAAAGGAAGTATCCCTTCACCGGAGGACCCTAGTAATATCGAAAACAAAACACTATACCCTAAGCACGCTACGATAGATTTCACTACGGGTCAAAAGATTTTTGTCCACTCTCTCGTTGAGGATCACAATGCCCCTGATAGTGAATATAAGACACTCTCGAAACGCTTTACTTCAAATGCCACTTCAGGGATTCTTTGGTCTCTCGATAGAGGGGAAGAGAGAAAAAGTCACCCGGCAACCATGATCGGCGATGAGGCCCACAAAGACGTTCAAGGAAACAAGGGTGAAGAGTACCAGGGTCTAGTGAATGCTATTGAAGAAAACGAAGAAAAACCTTTCAATAAAAGACTGACCGGAACGCCTTCTGCTTCAGGTCTTAAAAAACAAGGAGAACTTTACAGAAAACTTGATCCAAACCTCGGTGATAAAGTGGGAAGTGAACTTTTTGCAAACTGTGGAAATATCGACTTTAAAGGAGTTATACTTAGCTTTATAGATGAAGAAGGATTTAAGTATAGTAATATCCTTGAAGAGCCCCTTAAAGATGGTGTTATGAGAGCTGTTGCCCGCATTTCTGAAAAAGGTGCTGCTGCCAACCTTTATGACATTAAAGAAGAACTTACGGATAAGATACTCAATAATGATGAGATAAATAATGCCCTTAATAACTACAAGAGAAGTAAAGGGGTTTACACCTCAAGATACGAAGATGTTCAGGAGATCGAAGACGCCATAAGAGAAGCCTCAAGAATTATGCTCAGAAACATTCAAAAAGAAGTGGCTGTTGAGGTTGAGGAATACCTCAATTCCCCTAACGGAAAAGCTAGAGCCGCACTCTATGACGATATTGCATCGTTTAGGCAGACACTCAAAGAGGAGGGATTAAGAGATAAAGTAAGAGGAATGGATCTAAGCCTACATGAATTTGTAGAACTTACTGTTTCTCCTGGCTCTTCACTCATTAAACCTTCACACGGCTTCTCTAATCCGGTTGGTATGAGCTATGTGCTAGACCAAATTCATGCTATCTTGGTCATCAGAAGAAACGAACACGCTACCTATATCAACACTGACGCTCACCCTACATTCAGAAAGATAGAGGACCTAAACGGTGCAGAAAAAGCAATCCTTAGATTGGAGTCTTATTGCGAGAAATATAGAAATGATTTCAAGATTTCAGAGTTTGAGAACACCTACAATACTCTTCTTACGTTAGCGATCAATGGAACGAGAGAGCACTCCAAAGCTCTTCTTGGGATGACCACTGACAAATTCAATAAAATCGTTAATGCAGAAAAGAAAACAACCGGAAAAGCATTAATGGACGATTTCAAAAGGCTTATGGAGGAAAACACTCCGATCCCTGAAGAAAAAAGAGAGGTTTTCAAGTTCCTTCTTACTTCTGTGGACCATATTCTTTCCCAAAAAGACACAATTCAAAAACTACTTCGCTCACTAGAAGAATATGAGGAAACAAACTTTGAGTTCTATCCTGGGAAAAAGACAAAAGTAACCACTCAAGAGCTCAAGGGAATTCAGTTTATAATCAAAACGCCGGATGGAGAAGTTGAACTTGGCGGCTCTGCTCCTAAAGCTGATCCTGACAAGATTGGAAAGATAGAAAAAGATAATTTCAAGTATGCTTCTTCTTGGATCGATGCCTTCGGAGTACACGCTCATAGATATATTGACAAGAACGATCCGACGAGAGTATCAACTTTTGATTTTGTCTTTAAGAGTGACTTTAAATATCGTCCTTTCCCGGACCTTCCTTTTGTGGAAACGAAACTCAATGTTCGTTCCGTGGATGACAGATCTATCTTGGAAGTTGCTGCATCTTCCATTGATTCATCAAAATCTATGCTTAGGGATGTCAATGAAGGTCTAAGCACTAGGATTATGACCACAAGAACGGCGATCACAAGATTTTCAATTTTGGAAATACTTAACGCACTTATGGAGAGAAGCGATACTTCCAAAAAGCAATATTTACTCGTAAACCCTACAAACGATGAGATCGCAGAACTTGTTCAGCTTCTAAACTCCAAGGAGAAGGGTTATGCCTCATTGGTCTCTAGCAAGAACATAGAGATTTTGGGTGTTGAGCCTTCCATGTTTAATATCATCGCAGGTCCACTCCATGCCAAAGGTGCGGGTATTCACTATGTCGGGAACGTAGATAGCCTTGCGGAAGGTATCAACATGGAAATTACTGACAAGGCTCATTATAGAGGTGCATTTAAAGACCCTGAAGTTTACACACAAAGTTTGGCAAGAGGTATCGGCTATAACAATACCGTTTCCAAGTATAGCCTTTATGCAGACGGAGCCGTTGTTGCTTTGTCGGGGAATAGAACAAGTCTTGATCCTCAAAGAGTAAGAAATACACTCAAAGAAGGTGTTGTGATAGACTCAAGAACTTCAACTGTCTCTCCTCAAACCATTGCATTGCCTTTGGGTAGCGAAAAGGTCAAAAAGGCTTATTCTGTAAAAGTGAACGAGGCTAGAGAGATTGGGTTTGATTCGTATCTGATCTATATGGGTGGTGCGTTCCCAAGTGAGTCAAAAAGGCTTCTTGCATTGCCTGAGAAAGATCGCTTTGAAGAGATTAGGAAGATGACTTTTGTAACCACTACACATGATGAAATGAACAGATTGAAGGAATTAGGCAAAGCTAAAGCTGTGGGCAATTCCCCTCAATCTCCTTCACTTACTCAAAGTGTAGCCTTTGTAAACTCCCCTTCAGTTTCACCGATGTCTCTTTGAGACCTTTCGGTGCAACTTTTTTCTTTGTATAATAAAACCAAAAAGGCTTTTCCTAGATGATCTATTTTTATACCGAAGATGAATATTACTATTCCAAAAAAGGAATGGAAGATCTCTTGAGCAACGAGAAGTATAGTAGTATAGAGAAGATTTTAGCCCTTCCCTCTGAAGAGAACATTAAGAATATTTCATCTTCGGACTTTGACAGAACGGCTCTTCTTGCTCCTTATCTACCCGGCACGATCTCCCAAAAGTTTGAAAGCACACAATTCTTTGAAATAATAAGACTCCCAAATAGGCACGGAATTCTAACTACTGGACAAGAAAAACTCAAAATGCTTCCCCATGAGGTGCTTGAGTCGAAACTTGGAGTAAGGATGGAGCTCTCACGTATAACCATGAAGGATTACGGGGGTGCTGAAGAACTACATGAGCAGGTTGCGATCATCAAGCAAAAAATAAAACACCGTATTCCCACTAAAGGTTTTCTATTAACCGGAATTCCTGGCACTGGGAAGAGCTTTTTTGCAAAAGCCCTAGCCGGAGAGTTGGGTTTTGTCCTAGTTTCGGTAAATCTTAGTGTATTTGAGGAAAGGGAAGATACAGTTTCAGCGATCAATTCATTCTTTGACTTCTTTGAGAGCACACCAGGAAACTATATCCTTTGGATAGACGAGATCGAGAAGATGATGACCGGAAAGAAATCTCAACAGATTATGGGTGCTTTGCTCACAAAGATCAATGACTCCAAAAACCTCACAAGCGTTTCAAACTTCTTCATTATCGCAACTGCCAATAATGTCAAAAAAATAGAGAATACTAACCCTGAGTTTTTTAGGAACGGAAGATTTGACCTTATTATCTTCTTACTGAATCCTTCTGAGGTAAATGCGAAAAACATCTTCAGGCTGTATATCAAAAAGCATGAGAAAAACCTCATTGAGGAATTCTTGCCCAATGCCATATTTGCCTATGCACATGAAAAAGAGGGAGAGAGGCTTCCTTCACGCTCTTCGGTAATGTCTCAAAAGTTCTTTGGCATGGAAAAAGAGCATGGCTTTAGCATAGAGAAGGTTTCTGCCTTGTCTTATGCGGATTATAGAGAGGAAATAAAGAAGAGTAAGGGTTTTGCTATGGCGGTCATGTCAATCGCCAAGGAATTCCCGTTTAAATTCAATTATGAGGCATTTGTAAGAACTTCAATGATGCAATATAGACAAGATATTCAGCAAAAAGACCGTTTTGCCTATACACCTTCTGAAATTGAGCATATTCTCAATGTCTCATTTAATAGTTACTACTTACTTAATAAAAACAAAGAG
This sequence comes from Campylobacterota bacterium, assembly GCA_014764025.1. Classification (GTDB taxonomy): domain Bacteria; phylum Campylobacterota; class Campylobacteria; order Campylobacterales; family Sulfurimonadaceae; genus JACXUD01. Next base: position 68,542 of record JACXUD010000001.1, read on the forward strand.
ATCGATTACACGGAATTATGCCAAAAATTCCGACCTCTCCAAACTACTATTAAAGATGGTGTCCAAGATATTCTATCGACCTCATCTAATTTCATTCAGATATAGGAATTCAATGAAAACAAAAAGCTTTTTTGCTTGTCTTATCTTTGCCTCTGCTTTATCTTTCGCTTCAGGCACAACCAAAGAGATATTAGTGGATCTTTCCGAGCAGATGGCATACCTAAAGGAAAACGGGTCTATTGTGGATAAAGGGAGGATATCTTCAGGAAGAAGAACACACCCTACTCCAACGGGAACTTTTGAGATCACCGAGAAAAAAAGGCATCATATTTCCAACTTGTACCCTGAGCCTTACGGTGGTGCGAAAATGCCTTATATGATGAGGTTAAGCCACGGTAAAGTTGCTCTTCATGCAGGTCATGTCGCTCCGTTCCCCGTTTCACATGGCTGCATTAGGCTCCGTCCAAAATTCGCAGCCAAAGTGTTTAATTGGGTGGATATCGGCACATCAGTTAAGATAGTAGGAAATACTTTAAACTACAGAAGCAAAGTAACGCCTCCCCAAGTTTTACCTACACAAAAAAGCCACTCAAGGTCTGTGCCTAAAAAAGTAAGAGAAAAAGTTTCACCAAAGAGACAGAAGAGTAATTATAAAGAAGAGCATGATGATTACGATATTTATGAGTATTATAGGGCAGATACTGGGACGTATGCTCACTACTAGAAAACCTAGTAGTGAGGTTTTTTATGAAGTGGCTTTAATATCTCCCAAGTGACGTATAACTGTTTCTCCCGCTATCTTGAGATACATATATGATATTCCCAAGTTTTTCTCCTGGTCCTCACTGATATTAATATCCCTTGCGATGATCAAAGAGTTTCTTAGTATTACAAGTTTACTCTTTGCGGAGTTCACATAGTCATCAAGTATCTTTATAAGCTTCTGATCCAAAGGAGTTTTTACCTTTTCTGCCTCATAAATGGATACTGAAGCATCAAAGTCCTGAATGATCGACTCCATCATTGAATCCATGTCCATTACTGAATACGGGCAAATAATCTTTTTTTCGTGCATCATGTCTCCTTATCTGCTCATCTTAAAGCTGCTGCTGTTATCTAAAAGAGTTTCTTTTTGCAAGATAGGCTCTTCTTCTCTCTTTTCGCTATATGTGCCCTTCACTATCAACTGAAGTTCTTCTTTTTGAATGTTTCTCATTTGTTCAAGAACAGAAATCGAGAAGCATACTGCACCTTCTTCTTTTATATAAGGTAATTTTTCAGCCATATACTCTCTCTCTTGCTTTGAATATGTAGATAGATTGTATTCTACGTTTACCAACATGGTATGAATGCCACTTACGATACCCCCTACCTTTTTGGCATACATCTTCTCTACCTCATCGCCGGAAGCTTCTGCATCATCTTTCATTTTGTTTACTGCCACTGAAAGCTCTAGCATATTTCCATCAATGAGTGCGTTTCTGACATTGATAGCGTTCTCTTTGGTTTCTCCTTCCATAATAGACAGTAGAGTATAGAGGTTTACGTTTGCCCTCTCAAGTGTATCTGAAAGGGAAAGGAATTTTTTCTCAGTCGCTATAATTCTTCCCGTTTTAATCTCACCAAATTCACTACTTAGATTGTTTAAAATCTCATCTATGGCTCTCAGGTCGTTTGTCGATTGGTAAAGGCTCTGAAAAACCTCATCCCTTGGTTTCTTTTCTAATTGCATCATAATTCCTTGTCAATTTGATTTGCGTTCTATCTTTATTATACTTGAGATTTTTGTCTTAGGAAAGGCAGTTTCCCACCTTTTCCCAAACTATTAGTAAAATCTGATCAGATATTTTCGTGATCCGTCAGGAAGATAGAAATTGTAAAACCTCTTGTCTGTAGTTATTTTCCGGTGATATCCGTTTGCATAGACGTTGTATTCTCTTTTTCCTCCTGGTATCCAGTCGATCAATTCAACTGTTATCGGAGATCCCATATAGTGACTATCCGAAATCTCAAACCAATTTCTCCCATCATATATTCCGTAAACGGCATTTTTATACTTGTTGAGGTTGGAAAGTTGATTCATTGCAGTAACCCAATTACTGAAATTATCCCGTATCGCCAACTGGTTTGCCCTATTGGAAACATACCCTATCCCCGCAGCATCCATGAAGTTCATCATATACTGTCTTTTATATGGAGTAAGGGTTATAAATACTGGTTGGGTCTGCACATAGAATATGTTTGTCTTTGGATCAAGATTAAAATAGAGATCCTTCCCTTCTTGTGCCCTAATTGCTCCATAGAACTTATCAAAGAAATAAGACATTCTCATTCGCTCAGATGATGAGAAATCTATGCTGTTCATCATTTTTCTTGCGGAAGGATCGGTCTGTACGATATACTTTCCACTCATCACATCACCATATAACACTTTTGCGGTTGTGTAGTGTTTGGATAGTTCACTATAACGTGAAGGGGTGTTGTTTCGGATATTGACTTCCTTCTCGAAGCTCCTACCATATAGCCCACTACCACCAACCTCGATCAGAGGATTGTTTCTTGCCTTAACTATCGCATCGTCCCACTTATGAGGAACATCATACCCCACAAAAGCATCATCGCTATCCGGCGAAAAGTAGGTTTTAAACCTCTCATTGAGCCCTAATCTCATTAGGGTCTGCTGTAAAGAGTGTGTATGTAGGTGTTTTTCACCCATATCCATAGGGCTCATTCCCACGATTGGCTCTACTGCTATATCGGGCTCGTTCTGTATCGAGGAACATCCCGCAAACATAAGCGATACCCCTACGGCAAAAAGAAGCGACTTAGTTTTCTTCATTGTTTTCTCCTATAATTTTTTTCAACTTGTTCAGATAGCTCTTAACTGAATCCTGGTTACGCTTACTCAGTTTTTTGTATTTCTTTGCCACAAGTGCTGCAACCGATTTAAGTTCATCCTCCGTTGTTGCTTGATCCTTAGATAACTTCTCTAGGTATTCTTGTGTTCTCTTCAACGAGTAATCTTTTGTGAGTTCTTCCTCCTTGATAGCTGCTATGATCTCTTTACCATCTTCTTTGGAGAGTGCAAAAACCTTTTGAAGTAAATGAGGTGTCTTTTCGTGCAATCTCCCTTCCATATACAACTGAAGGATAGAGGGCTCATACTCAAATATTTTCGTTTTCTCAAAGAACACTCTTGGTCTATGTTTAATATGCTCAAAAAAAGACATGAAGCTGTCGATAACATTCTCGCATCCACAAAGCTTTATGATTTCTTTTTCTAGCTTGTTCTTGTTGGCTTCCGATATAGAGCGATCCATAGAGACAAAAAGCTTCAGCAACCTAATGCCCATATTGAAGTTTTGCTCCTTTTTCCCTTCAACTCCACAACCCAAGAAGAAAGGCACTAAAGATACTCTTCTTTTTAAATTCTCTTCGGCAGATGGGTTTTCTCTGTAAAGATTTTCATGTTCAGTAATTGTACTTTTAGTGATAACATCTTCACAAAAATCCGATATAACAGATGGGATAGATTTAAAAAGCTCTTTGTCTTCCGAAATCAACACTAGCCTCTTGTACACTAGATATCTTCTATATCCCGCAACCAACTCATATTTGTTATCGTCTTTTTTGCACAATACGATTGGCTGAAAGACTCCTTTAGTTTTCTCAATCGAAGTCAGTAGTTCCATAAAGGACTGTGTTTCTACAATAAACTCTTCGGGTTTTCTGTTGTGATAATTGTTCTGTATATGAATTTGATCCAATGGAATTTTCTCAACTATCATGCTGTCCCTCCAAAACTCGATTAAGGTTTCCTTCTTGCTCGCTCTCTTCTACCATCCTTCCAAAAGCTACGATGCTGTCGCTTTCATCTTCATCTTCATCTTCATCTTCATCCTCTTCTTCATGCTTATTATCTCCAAAGAGGTCAATAATGCTCTCAGTGTTGTGTGAAGAAGATTCCACTCCTACCCCACTGCTTTCCTCGTTAAGATAAATCTCTCCTACTTGTCTCGGCTCTTCTTCAGTCTCACTGCTTTGCTGTGAAGCTCCTATGATCACAAGGCTTTGAGTCTCACTTTCTTCCGTTTCGTAAACTGTGCTCTCTTGTGTATCGGATTCGACTACCACCTCTTCAGTTTGTGTTATTGTGGTGGTTTTAATGGGTATTTGAGTCTCTTTCCAAAGGCCCTTCTTTTCTTTTATAATTTCTTCCAGTCCACTCTTGAGTTCGCTTTTTGCTTGCGGCGTATTGTATTTATATTGTGTCCCCACAATGTATTTCATGTGTGGATTAATCGTCTGTACGCTTTCCAGTTCTTTAACTTCAGTGAATTTTATAAAACTCGATATAGAGTCATCGAGTCTCGAAAGGATCTCTTTTTGTTCTTGCTCAGACAATGCGGAAAGGAAAATAGTAAGTCCTCCCAGGATCGCTTCCGAAACACTATTGTGCCCACTGGATGACGAGGGGAGGAATTCAACAAGCTTCTCTAACAAAAGTTCGCCTTATTATGCTGTAATTCTTGGTATGTCGGCATCTTGAATAGTGATAATAGTATGAATGAGTGTATCCATTATCACTTCATCGTTTTTCAAAATTCCCGACATGATGTTCTTGAGATTGCTCTTAGTGCTTTTATGGCCCTTGCTGCATACCACACCAATCTCTTCAAGAACACTCTTCCTATCTTGAATAAAATTAAGATGTTGATTTTTGTCGGTGTCAATATAAGGAGATACGGCTTGCAGCATAGTTGCGATCTTTCGAGAGTTCTCGAAATAAGTGTCTGCGAGTGCGTTGTGAGTAGTATTTTTATTTGTTTCTAGGGTCATAAAATAGTCCGTTATATGTAATAGATATACATATTCTACAGATATTTTATGCCTAAAAAAAGAGTACGACTATATTATTTTTAATTTTTTTCTTTAACTAAAAGTCCACTTTTTTGAGAAAGACTAAGAAAAGAATTGTAGCCCTCAGCGATTGCCTCCATACCGGCTTCAGTATAGAAAGAATCGTCTTTGTCTGCTTGTGCATCAATCACAAATGTAATTGCGATTTGCTTTTGCTTCCAAAACGGATCTCTTTCCTCTTTAGGGATTGAATTAACCTTTTCTCCTTCTAGGATCAACTCATCTTTGGTGAGGTGCTTCAGCTCATTAAAAAATGATTCAATCTTATCAAAGTGTGGGTATGCAGCAAACATACTTCTGTCTGCATCCAGGATCGCTAGTCCATTCCCGCCTTTATTTTTTGCTTCTTCCATGACTTTTCCTTTATAAATTAAAATAAATTAATTAGTAGAATTAATGAATTATCTCGAATTTTTCCTTAAATTACTATTCTCTGAAATATTTTCGCTCTTCTGAATAATCTTTTTAGGTGCTTTTTGTGGATTATTTATGTGTTCCACCAACTGCTCAACTACCTCAACGATATCTTCTCCTTCAATAAGATGATCAAACCATTCTTCCTTTTTCATTATCGGATTGGCTGTATTGGCTGCTCCCATATAAGCCCCAAGGAATACACATTCCTTACTGAAATATTCACCTACATACTTTTTACTAACCTCTTGAGGTATAACATATCCATCAGTAATAAATACGGCTATATCTTGTTGCTTAAAAAGGCTTTTGTTTTCCTTGAGTGCATTAGCAATTCCTCCCGTTCCTCCGGTTGCCTGGATAGCTACAAGATCGTCCTCGTTGGCAGGAAGCTTGATCGTTTGGTAAGTACCTTGTCTATAACCGCCTCCTATCATAGCTCCTAAAGCCACGATATCGAGCTTATTGAATTTTTTAGCTAATCTGTTCGCTGCCAAAAGAAGAGTTCTTTGGTTTTTAACGGGTAGTCCACTCATAGAACTTGAAAGATCCAGTATGAAAGTTATCTTCTTGTCTCTCAGTTCATTTTTCTGTTCCCTTTTTCTTTTGTAAAGCTTGGTTGAGCCGGGGTTAGTTTTGAGTCCGGGAATACCTTTTGTATTCAGCTTATTAGAGGGTTTTCTTGTTGCATACTTTTGGCTTTTGCTTTCATCTTTTATCTTACTAAGTAGCGATACGATCTTCTTGATAGCACTTTTAAAGTATTCGGGTTTGCTTCCCTTGTTATGCTTAAATATCTTCTCAGTAGTCGATGCAGAAGCGATGGTTTTAGTCTGCTCAGAGTTGTCCAGTTTAAATTTTGTTTTACCTTCCATCATCGGGGAGGGTCTATCTCCTCCCGTAACAAGCAGTGCACCTTCTTTCATTTCATCAAGGGTAAGCTCTCTACCGTCTTGCCCTATCATTTTCTCTTGATCACGGAGAGATTTGGCTTGCGGGTTTGATTGGTTGGCTATTCCATGCTCTTCACCTGATTCGTTTCCACTCATCCCCGCTTCCTGAGATTCGCCTTGATTGAAAATATCTTCTTGAGAGGGGTCATCTTCGGACTTGCTGTTTCCCATTCCTTCTCCCAAGCTCTCTTCTAATTTATCCATAGCGGCTTCTGAGCTCTGATTACCAAACTTCTCCCCCTCTTTCCCTTCTTCTCCTTGCTGTTGTTGAGACTGTCCTTGTCCTTGTTGAGGCTGTCCAGGTCCTTGTTGTTGTTGCTTTTGTTTTGGATCATGGAATTCATTTATCCATTCGCCCATAATATCTATAACCTCAAAAGTATCTTTAGCGTCACAAAGGCGGTAGAAGTAATCCTCTACCCTGAAGGCCAACATTCCTGATATCTGTTTTTTCCCTTCAGAGTTAAGAAAATTAAAAAGTATAGCTTCAGGTGGCATATTCGGACCCTCATTCGCATACTTTGTCCATCTATCTCTTCCTAAATAATATGGTCTGCCTATTTCATCACCGATCTTCTTTCTGAGTTTAGCCTCTATATAAACATCTTCTCCCAAGTTCCAAAGTCTGTGCGGTACTTTCTTTTCCTTCAGCTTTTTGAGTATCTCCTCATCGTTCTTATCGGAATAAAGCACATGACCTACTTCGTGAAAGAGAAGCATTTCTACAAGTCTTGCTCTGTCTATGTCTTTCTCTGTATTGAGCCACCCTTCTTCCAACATAGATCCGATAAAGATAACGTGCCTATTTTTATCGTGGTCAAAATAAGTACAAGCTGTTGATATATCAGGCTTCGCCCATACCTCATACTTGTCTCCTGTTAAAAGATCAAGATTAACTCCCATAGCAGCAGCAGGGATAATATAATCTTTACTGAAACGCTCTAACTCTGCTAGTGTTTGTTGTTTAGGGAACGGGAACTGGAACATGGCTACATACTCCTAGCTTGTTGTCGTGCCATATTCTGACTTCTTTGCTTCGCCGCTTCTTTTAGTATCTTTTCTTCTCTTGCTTCAATATCAGGAAGATTATCCCCTTTGATGATATTAAGTGCCGAATTTGCAACATGAGTCATTGAGTGGTCAAGTACCTCCTCGAGTGTCATATCCTCTTCAGAGTTAAATGGAACAAAGTCTGTTACTCTAGCCTCAAGTACGGTATAGATATTTTCTCCGGTTTTAGACAAAGGGTTTGTTCTTGGCAATGCCCTTACTATTCTCATAACATCCCTAAAGTCAATAGGCTCTACTTCGTCGTGCTGATCATCTTTTGTGATAATGTGGTTAATATTGTCAAAATAGACCATAAGTTTATGTTCGATAGTTTTACGCTCAGGCTCGGTCCAGTCTTTAAGGTACATACTCTTCTCGATACAACTCTTCACCATTGTAGAAATTCTTGTACTTCCCACTATGATCGGAGAAAATCTACTTGCGAAAGCCGCATCGATCTTTGAGTTGAGGTTATGTTTTTCTCCTCTGTTTGTTGTCATTACGATATTCATTGCATAGAAAGGAAGGTGGATAGACATTTTTGGCTCTGCTGTCTTCACTATCGTATTGAGTGCCTGGGTGTGGACCTTTGTCCAGTTCGCCTTGCTTATTGTAAGGAGATCGCCTCTGTTTGCCCTTTGCCCCGCAATCGAAGAGTCTCCCGAATAAGACAAAAATTGAGCCTTTGGGTCCTCATTGAAATAGATCTTTCCATCTTCAGACACATTGTAGCCTTTCTGTGTCTCCTTATCGATCTCGTCTATGACATGAAACCATACCTCTCCATTATTTACGGTTTCAATTTTTGCCAGGAACAAAGCCTTGTCAACCGAAATACTATACTCGTCCAAGTGATTCACGCTCAGGGCTGAAACGAGTGGACTGATATCTGCCATTCTTCCAACTTCATCAAACATAAACATAGAGAGAGGTGCGTCCATTCCATCGGCGATCATTCTAGCTCTCTTTTGTGCTGCCAAAGCCATTTCTGCAAACTTACCGAGGTCATACCCCATTCCGATCTCTCCACTGAACTTATCCTCTCTCATTGAGGTCTTGCCCATAATTTCCGTTTCGTCCACATTTACAGATAGCGAGAGTTTATCAAAGATGATATTGTTTGCACTCGATAATCTTTCTGCCTCATAAGTCTTACCCGTTCCCGACGGACCTACCAAAAGCATCCCCTCGCAACTCGATAGCCTTTCAGCCATTTTGGATTGCACTTCACTTGAGCTATCAAAAGAAATGCCCTCCCATTTTAACGCACAAGCTCTATTAATCTTTTGGTTTCTCTCTTCAATAAACTTTCTATACTCATGGTCTCCCAATCTTCCCTCTTGAGATACTAGATCGGCAGTGAACACCTCTTCTGTTTTTGGTTGAGTAGCATTGGCGGTGGTGTTTTGGGTTTTGTTCGTTTTTTGCTGTTGAAGTTTTGCTTGAGGCTGTACTACTTCATCGTCAGGAAAAGGCCCACCTGAAGCGGAAGGTGTAGTTCGAGGCACTTCTTCTTTTTTGGGAATCGATGTTTCTTCCTTCTTTTCTGCTTTAGGTGTTTCTTGTTTAACGGTCTTGGTTTCCCTGCTTACTCTTTTGGCAGCTTCGATGATATTGTTTTTTAGTTTATCGTACTGCTCTGCGGCCTTTAGGAGCTCTACCTCGATATCCACCCCTTCTTTGAGCATAAATCCATAAAGCTGCATCATTGCGTCTGCCGTTAAATCTTCCGAGGATGGCATGATGATTACATCTTTAAAGTGTCCGGCATCAGACAATAGCCTTTCGTTGAACTTTTGGATCTCTTTGTTTACCTCTTCGGTACTATCATCATTTTTAGCTAATTGAATAAAGCCCTCTAGGTTTTTGGAGATAATTCCATAGGATACATTTTTGATATCTTCCGGGTGCTCCATAAAGCCCGCAATAATCTCTCCATCTTTGTTTGTGGTAAAGAAGTATGTATTGCCAAATACCTCTTCATGAGCCAGGAATACATGATCAAGTCCCCCCTCCTCTTCACCACTTGCGAAACGTGGTGCAGTAACTACCCCATAACTAAAGTCATCTACCGAAAGCCAGTCAAGCTCATTACCTAATGATTGTATGTTCTCTTTGACCTCGTTTGTATTGATAACTACGTTTGAACTTTTCAGCATAATATTCCTCTCTTGCGATGTATTTAAAACATTCTAACTAAAAGCGAAAGAAAGATTTATCGACTTTTCTAGTAAAAACTAAATAGTTTGGGAAATAGTGTGGAAGAACTTTTTTTTGGTTACAATTAACAAAATTTATACCATAAATAATAAAAAAAGGAGAAAAAAGGTATGTTAAGAAAAATAATAATCGCAAACGTCCTTTTCGGTGCTCTTACTTTAGCTTATGGCTCACAATCATTCTCTGTGCCTTCAGAGGTGCATGAATCGTGTGCCAGCATAAAAGATCCTAATAAAAAAAGGGAGTGTTATAGAGAGTTGAGTCTTCGTTATGGTGCTAAGGGCACTATGGAGTCTGCGAATCCGAAAAAAGAAATGGGTGGGCTTTATGCCCCAACGAAACACACACAACGCTCAAAAATCAAACTAAAAGGGGAATGATATGAGTTTTTCAAAATTGGCAATGGCTCTATTTGGCTTCCTTGCTCTAGGCACTCTAGTTTTTGGCAAAATGTACGATATACGCACTCCAGTTGTACCCTTATCTGATCCAGTTGTACCCTTATCTGATCCAGGCACTCCAGTTTTTGGCAAAATGTACGATGCAAATGGAGACAAAGATACTGGTGCTCTATATACTTTCGATAGCCAGGCTTCAACAACGACAATTACGGTTGCGGGATCCTCCGGCTCGACCTCTAAGCCGCCAACTCCTCCTTCGACTACAATCACATTCTCAGGGGGTGGATCTATAAGAAAGTGGGATCAGCCGCATTGGTCAAGCGACTGGCATATGAAATTCTATGGGGTAGATGATAAAATTTGTATAGCTCAGAGAGTAGAAGGTGGTAGGAATAGAAACATCACTTGTGCAAAATGGGATCCTCTCTTGAATGGTTTTGTTATAGACGGAACTCCTTACGGCAATGTACTTGGGCATTTTTCTAGGCTTGAAGATGGATACAACACACACAACACACACGCTCCCTATGCACCTATGGGCATGACGGTAGAAAATGGAAAAATTAAACTTCGCCTAGAAAACAGACTATATTCTAATGCCAATAATGGTTTCTACATGGGGGAACTTCATAGCTTCACTCCCGTTGGTGGTATTACCAAGACGGAAGGAAGTATATACCTCGCTTCACCGTTTGCAACGTCTCTTTCGGCTGAGAATGGACAAAAAATGGAAGCGGATATAGACTTTAGTACTATGGAATATAAAAGTAAAAGAATACAAAAAAGATTATCAGCTCAAGTAACTTTTGATGTAACACCAACTAAAATCTGCCTTAATCTCAACGTGAGTGTTCCAACTTATAAGTTTGGTGATTACTCGCCAATTTGTATTGATTACCAAATAATGACCAGATAATTACACTAGCATTTCAAGAACAGAGGGATATTCCCTCTGTATATCCTCTCTCCTACTTAAAATGGAATCGTTTTCTGTAGCTAAAGTAGAAGCTGATGGTTTTTCTCTCATTAGAGTGTGCATTTTTATTAGCTCCCGCCTTTGACTCTGCTTCTATCTGCATCAGCTGTTCTGTGATCCATTTGGGCATAGCAAG